>DAOVAK010000218.1 GCA_030671095.1 Deltaproteobacteria bacterium
CATCTCTTACCAGGTTGGTGGTCGTCATGAGAAGGTCTCCGTAAAAGTCCCCGCAGGAATCTCAACCGGGAAAAAGCTAAGGCTCCCAGGCAAAGGTCAGCCCGGTTCTTACGGAGGCCCCAATGGAGACCTATACATTCAGATCAGGGTCATCGATCATCCACTCTTTAAGAGGGAGGGTGATGATCTCATTTTAATGAGGGAGATCAAATTCTCAGAGGCCCTTTTGGGTACGGAAATTGAGGTTCCAACCATTGACAAGAAGACATTACGCCTCAAGATACCTCCCGGCACCCAGAGCAACGCCAAATTCAGGCTAAAAGGACATGGCATGCCCCATATGAATCGCGGTGGTCGGGGTGACGCCTTTGTCCAGGTAACCATAAGCATACCTAAAAGACCAAATAAAAAGCAAAAGGCATTAGCTGAAGAGCTGGCAGAAGCGGGGCTGTAACATGAAAGCCTTATGCGTGTTTTCAGGAGGCCTGGACAGCATGCTGGCCGCGAAACTGATAAGGGCCCAGGGCATTGAAGTCCTGGCCCTTTTTTTTGAAACACCCTTTTTTGCATCACCCAAGGCGAGAAAATCTGCTGAAAGTATAGACCTGCCCATCAAGGTGGTGGATATTACCGACAGGCATCTGGAGATGCTGAAGAACCCGAAACACGGTTACGGGGGACAAATGAACCCCTGCATAGATTGCCATACTTTGATGATACGTATAGCAGGCGAGATGCTTGAGCAAGAGGGAGCGAGCTTCATCATCACGGGCGAGGTGCTAGGACAAAGACCCATGTCCCAAAACCTAAGAGCGTTGTCGATGGTCGCCTCTGAGAGCGGCTTTCAGAAGCTTCTCCTGAGGCCCCTTTCGGCTAAGAGACTCCCGATAACCCTCCCCGAGGAAAAGGGATGGGTGGATAGGGAAAAGCTTTTGGGTTTTTCTGGTCGGTCTCGTAAACCCCAGATGGAACTGGCCAGAAGGGTCAATATGAAGGATTATCCATCGCCAGCGGGTGGCTGTTTGTTAACGGATGAGGTGTTTTCTCGACGCCTGAAAGACCTACTTGCTGCCTCACCCTACTTGGCGTTGAGGGAGATTGAACTGTTGAAATTGGGTCGCCACTTCCGGATAGGTCCTCACACAAAACTGGTTGTAGGAAGAGATGAAAAGGAAAACCATACAATACATGCCTTGTCCAAAGAGACAGATCTATTGCTGAGAACGGTCTCTGTTCCCGGACCCACCGCAATTGTTTTGGGTGATCTAACACCTGAACTGGAGGAACTGGCAGCCTCTGTGACTGTATCCTACAGTGATGCTGGGAATAACGAATCGACAGAGGTTTCTTTAACCGGGAGCGGCAAAAATGGGGTGCGAATGGCAAAAGGAAGGGATAAGAGCGGATTCAGGGCCTACATGGTCTAGTAAAGAACCCGGGCCTAGAGAATGCGGCCTTGATTTGCCCTTAGAAGGGCTTCATTATGCTATCGCCTTTAGAGTGTCTAAAGTGTTCTAAAGTGCCTAAAATGCCTAAAGTGAATGAGATTTTTGTCAATTTCAAAATCGACCTCGCCAAAGGCGAGCTCCTCAACTTTAGCTCACTTTAGTTCACTTTTAACTTTAGATCACTTAAAACGCATTCTATCGGCCAAGGCGTAGCCGAATACATCTGACCTGGCCCACAGAACCAGGTTTTTGACTTCAAAATAAAAACGATGGCGAGCCCTTATTTTCTCAAAAACTTTTGTAAAAAAGTTTTCTCTCTCATTTCAGTTACCCTTTTTTCCATATCCTTTATCTTCCTCTTGTGGATGTCTATTTGAACCTCGGCGCTGTGTACCCTTTCATAAAGTTTGTGCACCTGCATATTCAGGTCGATAACTTCCACCTTCTCCTCTCGATTCAGCTCACCGCCGGGTATAGAATCTAGTCTTCCAGTGATTTCAGTTCTTTCACCCTCAAGCCTTGCAATGAGCTTCATTTGTGCTTCCACATGGCTTTTGCTTTGATCCAGCTCTTTGAGAAGGGCCTCCTCCGACTCCATGGTGAAATACAGGTAGGAGAAAACCATGACACCAACCAGAACAAGAACGCCAATGACTTTAAAAGCTAAACTGAACAATACAAGAATCAGATGTCCTAGAGATTTAACTCGACCCACTTGGGTCAAAATGGCTTCTTTCTTGGTATAGCCCTCCAGTTCCCCTTCCACCTGCACCCTTATGGCATCCACCGTGTCCACCAAGGCGTCAACGCTGGTCTCCAGTTCTCTACCCAACTCACCCACACTGCATTTCTTGGTGATATCCTTGTCAGGCTCTTGCAGGCGCTGGGCCGTATTTTGAATGCCTTCCAAAACCTGGTCCGCCTCCACTTCCTTTACAAATTTCCCCGGATACTGCTTTTTGAGGGACGAAATGTCGCTTTTGAGCTCTCTCAGATGGGTATCAATGGTGAGGCCGATTTTTTTCAAAAATACGGCATCACAGAGGTAGGCGTTTCCTATACTCAGCATCAGGGCCGCGTCTCTGATGCCGTGTATACTCCTCAAGGATTCTTGACGGTCGGAAGCCATAGTGTTCGCTTTTGCCTAAACGTCTATCTTTTGATTCAACAGCATCTCCAGAAAAACAAATGCCGCCTAGGCCAGGACAACAAATAATAAAGTCTAACATACTTATTTTCACTTTTCCACCATATTTTCAAGGTGTTGCAAAGGAATGACCGTTCTCTATCCTCCCCAGGGCATTTTGGCGTAGACCTCGTTAAGCTTATCACGATATTTTCTAAAGAATTCCTCATGACCCTTTTCCCAGCGTGAGAGCCTGAGGAGAGCCTCTCTTGCCTCTCCTTCTGTCTGGCTGGCCATATTTTCATAGAACTCACTCAGGTCCTTCTCAATAAGCCAAGCTGTATTAAAGACGGTTACGTCCGGGACCATGGATCCCTCTATACATTGTTGCAGAAATTCGGAATTGGCCCGTTCATCAAAATAATCGGTCGGTTCCAGGGTCACCTCTTCCAGACTGGATAGTTCAATGCCTGCTCCCTCTCTTAGGCGTTTCAGGATGCGATTGATATACTCAATGTGCTTTTCCTCCTCCTCGATCAGGCGCTTGAACGCGCTGACGGCCGCGCCGATTCCCATTCGCTGAATGGAGTTCTCGAAAAAACTCTTCCCTGTATGCTCCTGGTTTAGGGCATACTCAAAAATCTTGATCAAGTTCTGGCTCTGGTCCATGGTAACCCTTTCTTTTCTCGTTTGTAGATTATTTGGAAACTGTGGACTAGTAAAGCTCCCCACTGTAAAAAGCTGGGTATCCAGCTTTTCAATAAAACATCTCCTCCCCCTCGAGAGGCTGTTTCATAATGTCATTGCGAGGGAGTGAAACGACCGAAGCAATCTCATAAGGCATTGAAAACAACTGGATTGCCGCGCTCCCCTTAGGGAGTTTACCCTGAGGTACTCGAAGGGCTCGCAATGACGAAAAGAAATCATGACACAGCCTCCGATGGGGGCGGATTAAGGTGCTCATAGGATGAGGTTAAACCCTCTCCACCCTGACGGCACAGACCTTGTACTCCGGGATCATGACTGTGGGATCATGGGCCGGGTTGGTGAGAATATTGACATTACTCTCCACGAAATGGAACGGCATAAACAAAATCCCTTCCCTTACCCGCTCCGTCACCATGGTCTTGGCCGTGATGTCACCACGACGCGACGTCACTTTCACTGGATCACCCTGTTTGATTCCCAGCTGCCTGGCGTCTGCGGGATTCATTTCCAGGTATCCCTCCGAGATTTCTGTATTAAGGGATGGGGAGTTCCGAGTCATGGTCCCCGTGTGAAAGTGGACATGCACACGCCCTGTCGTGAGCCACAAGGGATATTCCTCATCCACCACCTCGGCAGGTGGCTGGTGTTCCAGGGCATGAAAGAGGCCTTTACCCCGGACGAACTTATCTTTGTGAAGAAACTTGGTCCCTGAATGCTCCGGAGTCGGACATGGCCATTGCAGGCCCTCCCCTTCTAAACGATCATATGAGATACCACCGTACGAAGGTGTGACACTGGCAATTTCCCTCATGATCGCTTCGGGGGACTCATAATCCATGGGATACCCAAACCGGTTGGAGATCTCTTGGACGATCTCCCAATCGGGCCTTGAATCTCCTACAGGCTCGATGGCCTGTCTCACCCTCAGGACGCGTCGCTCCGTATTGCTAAACGTACCATCCTTTTCTGCAAAGGAGGTCCCGGGTAGGACCACATGGGCAAGCTCAGCTGTGGGCGTGAAAAAGATGTCCTGCACCACAAGGAGTTCGGCGCTCTTGAGGGCCTTTTCCACATGGTTGACGTCCGGATCGCTCAGCATGGGATTTTCTCCCATCACAAACAGGGCCTTTACCGAGTCCTCCATGAGCCCTGAAATCATGTAAGGGATAGTGAGCCCCACTTGGTCTGAGAGCTTCGCATTCCAGGCGGACTCGAATTTCTCCTTGATGTCCAGCATCGTAACGGCCTGGTACCCGGGATACACGTTGGGAAGGCTGCCCATATCACATGCGCCCTGAACGTTATTCTGACCCCTCAGGGGATTAACGCCAGTGGACTCCTTGCCCACATTTCCTGTAAGCATAGCCAAATTGGCCAGGGACTTCACGTTATCCACGCCAGACGTGTGCTGGGTGATTCCCATGCAGTAGACGATAGAGGCGGCCTTCGCGGCCCCGTACACCTCAGCGATCTTGATAATATCTTCAGCTGCCACACCCGTAATTTCGGCCACTCTATCTGGTGAGTAGTGCTCGATAACCTTGAAAAAGTCCTCAAAGCCTTCAGTCCGCTCTTCAATGAAGGCCTGATCATGCAAACCACGCTCAAGGATCACATGCATGATGCCATTGAGTAGGGCCACATCCGTACCCAGGTTCTGAGACACGTAGATGTCGGCCATTGAGGCAAGATGGATCTTGCGTGGGTCCGCCACGATCAGCTTGGCCCCTTTCTCCTTGGCCCGGAAGATACGTGTGGCCACCAGTGGATGGGAGGAGGTGGTATTTGACCCAATCACAAAAATGCAGTCAGCGTCCGCCAGCTCGTCTACCGAGTTGGTCATCGCTCCACTACCAAAGGCCGCGGCAAGACCTGCCACGGTAGAGGAGTGTCAGAGACGCGCACAATGATCCACATTGTTTGTACCCACTGCAGCTCGCGCAAATTTCTGGATCAGGTAGTTCTCTTCATTGGTGAATTTGGCGGAGGCCAAGAAGGCGATGCTGTCACTACCGTTGGCTTCTTTAATCTCCTTTAGCCTCGAAGCCGTATAATCCAAAGCCTCATCCCAGGATACTTCTTTTAGCTGGCCGTTCTTGCGAAGCAGCGGTTGCGTAAGTCGTTCTGGGCTTTGCACAAATTCATGAATGTTCCAACCCTTGATACATAGCTTACCTTTATTTACAGGGCTGGTCTTGCTGGGGATGGTCCCGATGATCTGACCATCCAGAACCTCCAGATAGAAATTACATCCGCAACCACAATAGGCGCAGGTTGTAAGAACTGTGTTGTACTCCATTGCGTGTTCCTCTAAT
>DAOVAK010000503.1 GCA_030671095.1 Deltaproteobacteria bacterium
TATCCAGTTGCCTCCCACCCCTCGCCCTTACAAGGATCACTACGAATATTGTCTCTTTTTCACGCACGGTATATGCGGTGAGTGCATCCCGCGATGTCCCGTCGGCGCCATTACCGAAGAAGGGCATAACAAACTCAAATGTCACAAACATCTAAGTCATTCCGTGCCTGGTTATATAATGACCCATTTTTGGTTCAAAGGACGGGGATGCGGTCTGTGTCAGACCAAGGTGCCCTGTGAATCAAAGATTCCCACCAAGCAAGATGTGTCGGAATAGGAGGGAAGCTCCCCGCCTACAAGGCGGGGCATCTTGTAAATAAAGAATAAAGGAGCAGAGATGAGATACAATTATCCCGTTATAGACTGTGATGTGCTCGTCATCGGGGGTGGAAGCGCCGGCGCCATGGCGGCCGTTCGCGCCAAGGAGGTGGATCCCGGACAGAGGGTCGTGGTTTTTGAAAAGGGAGATATCAAGTACTCGGGGTGCATTGCCAGAGGTATGGATGCCCTCAATATCGTTGCCGTGCCGGGCATATCGACTCCGGAGCTCTATGTGGAATCCAACAGCCTTGCCTGCGAAGGTATCATGGATGAACCGGTCAACTACCACATGTGTGAGAGGAGCTGGGATTTACTCAAAAAACTTGAATCATGGGATGTCTGCTTTCCCGTGGATGAGAAGGGGCAGTATGAGGTGCTCCAGGTTCATTCAAAGGGTCGCTTCTGTGTGACCATGAAGGAACCGGAGCTCAAGGCCATTCTTGCCAAGAAGGTTCTGGAATCAGGGGTCCGGGTCCTGAACCGAACCATGGCCGTTGAACTCCTGAAAAACGGGGAACGGGTCACCGGGGCCATCGGCATGAACGTGCGAACAGGTGAAGTCATTGTCTGCAATGCCAAAGCGGTCATTCTTTCTGCCGGAGGAACGGCGCGGTTTGGGCTCCCCAACAACGGCTACCTGTACGGCGTCTATGACTTTCCGGGAAATACGGGGGACGGCTATTGTCTGGCCTACAGAGCCGGTGCCGAGTTGAGCGGGTTTGAGTACACCCTCATCTACTACATTATCAAAGATATCAACGCCCCTCTCCTTTACATTACCCTGACCCGCGGCGCCAATCTCCTGAACGCCTTCGGAGCCCACCGTGAGAAGGAGCACCCCTCCATAAAATCCATGCTTCTTGAACATCACGAAGGCCGTGGACCCATGCGAATTATCATGAGTCACCTTCCTGAAAAAAAGATCAAAGAGATCGAGGATATCTTGTTCACAACCGAGCGTCCCGTACAGGAGCGCTTTTTCAAGGGTCGGGATGTGGATTTCCGAAGCGGGGAGATCGAACTCTGGCCGACGGAATGCTTTCTCTGCGGCGGACACGGTATGACGGGTGTTCGTGTAAACGAAAAGGCCGAAACCAACGTACCGGGCCTCTATGCAGCGGGAGACACCTCCCTGGTGGCACGGGGTCATCTCTCCGGAGCCTTTGTTTTCGGTGAGATCTCTGCGGAGAACGCCACAGACTATTCAGCAAAAGCAGATGACCCGGAATTGGAAAGAGATCAGGTTGCTTCTTTCCTCAAAAAGAGGGATTCCAGACTGGATCAGAGTGGTAATCCGGTCCCCATAGAAGAATTCGAGTATAAGGTGAGGCGGATGATCAATGACTACATCGTCCCGCCCAAGAACGAGTATAAACTGAACAATGCCCTCTGGTGGATGGACCGATTCCGAAAGGAACTGGTTGAACTGGTTCGAATAAGAGACGTTCATGACCTTTTCAAGGCCTACGAGGTTGAAAATATCATCCAGTGCGCCACCATGAGTGCCGTGGCCTCCCGGGAGAGAAAGGAGAGCCGCTGGGGAATGTGGCATTTCAGGCATGATTACCCTGATGTCAATGACAGGGAGTGGCTGAAACATATCGTCCTTTCCTGTGGCGAGGCACCGGAAGACATCAAGATCTCACACAAAGAAATCATTAAAATGTAAGATTCCTGCGGTATTTTATAAAAGGAGCTTCTTAAACAATCAAGCGAGAGGTGGATGAGGATGAATCTACTGGAGAGCCTGACGGACAACATTGTCATCGATAAGGACAAGTGCACTTTCTGCGGGATCTGCGTGGAGAGGTGCGTGTTGGACAATCTCAGGATGAAGCTGGCCCCTTGCCGCCAGGCATGCCCCCTTGGCGTCAACTGCCATGGCTATGTTCAGTTGATCGCACGGGGTGAGGAGGCCAGAGCCATGGAACTCCTCCTGGAAACCCTTCCGTTCCCGGGGATCCTGGGCAGGATATGTTCACAGCCTTGCGAGGAGTCCTGCTATCATAAGACTATGGATAGCGAAGCCGTGGCCGTTCGTGCCTTGAAGCGCTACCTTGCAGATCAGGTCTCTGTTGGGGAAAGGCCGTTACCCGAGGTGGCAAAGGAGACCGGCAGGAAGGTGGCCATTGTGGGATCGGGTCCGGCCGGTCTTATGGCGGCGTACCATCTGCGAATCCGGGGATATTCCGTGGAAATATTTGAATCTGAAAACGAACCGGGTGGGATGCTGCGGTGGGCCATACCTGAGTTCAGGCTCCCCCAAAATATTGTGGAAGAAGAGATTTATCTGCTGAAGAAGCTGGGGGTTCAATTCTCGTGCGGGGTCTTCATAGGGAAGGACAAAACCCTGGAGGATCTGAAAGAGGCATGCCAGGCCGTCATTATCGCCACAGGCTGTCCCCAACATGCCGGATTGAATATTAAAGGAGAGGCTCTTCCCGGCGTGTATCACGGTCTTCCTTTTTTGAATGAGATCCGGAAAGGGAAAAATCCCAAAACAGGCGGTAAGGCCATTGTGATCGGTGGGGGAAACGTGGCCGTTGATGCTGCCCAGACGGCCCTGAGACTGGGAGCTGAAGACGTATCAATTGTCTGTCTGGAATCCTCAGACGATATCCCCGCCTTTCCCTGGACACTGAAAGGGGCCTTATCTGAAGGCATTGAACTGATTGACGGCTGGGGTCCTGTACAATTCACCTCTGAGAAAGGCGTCTTGAAAGGCATTGAATTTCAGCGCTGCCTTGGTGTTTTTGACAGGAAAGGAGATTTCAATCCTCAA
>DAOVAK010000087.1 GCA_030671095.1 Deltaproteobacteria bacterium
TTCACATAAGGCGATATGATATCAATCCCTGGGGACCTCCCCACCAGAACTATCCCTGTTGAGCCACTCAGCTGAGCAATAGCTGGCATCACCATCAAGGTGTCGCCCAGGGCAGACGGTCTGATGATCAGTACTTTCAATACGAAATCAGCTCCCTCTTTTTCATATTCCATCGATAAGTGGGCGAACTCGTCGAAGACTGTCTTACCGGTCATCGCGAGCCCTTCGAATCCCTCATTGGATTTTCAAAGAAGCCCGAGATTGCTTCGTCCCGTCTTCGCGGGACTCGCAATGACAGTATCGGTGTTATCTTAAAGGCGATAAGGGCAAATGCGTAATTTGCGCAATCATTTTATTAGGCTTTGATCAGTTGTGGAAAATAAGATACCATGGCGGCGCTCAATTATAAAGACAAGGAGGTGGGGCCACAAAATGTCGCGCAAGATGGAAAGAATTCGGGTTGGAGCCGCACAGATATCCCCTTACTTTTTCGATAAAGAGAAGACCCTGGAGAAGACCTGCCAGTATATCATAGAGGCAGGCAAGCTGGGGCTTGACCTGGTGGTTTTTCCAGAGGTCTATTTCTGCGGTTATCCCTACTGGAGGGGGAGCGTTTCGGTTCGTCAGTCCATGGAACTTGCAGCAAAAATGATCAGAAGCGCTATCAAATGGAATGGTGAAGAAGCCAATCAGATGGCCGAAGTGGCAAGGAAGGCCAAAGTCAACTGTGTGATCGGTTGCAATGAATTGAGTGATCAGCCTGGGAGTGGCACCATCTTCAATTCCCTCATTGTGATCAGTCGAGAGGGTAAGGTGGTGGGGCGTCATAGAAAACTCATGCCCACCCATTCGGAGCGGGTCTACTGGGGTATGGGTGATGCAAGCGATATCCGGGCTTTTCAGCTTGACATAGGTACAGTGGGTGCAAGCATCTGCTACGAGCACCATATGACGCTTCTAAGGGCTGCCATGGCGATCAAAGGAGAAGAGATCCACTGCGCGCTGTGGCCTGGTTGGTGGAGCGTGGATCGTCATCTGGGGGCTAAGATGGGCGATCCAGAGTCCAAAACATGTGATATCGAGAGCGCCATCCGTCAACATGCCATTGAAAATCAGGTCTTCGTGGTCAGTTCCAGCTGGTATCTCAAGAGGGAGGACATCCCAACGGAACTGGAAGAAGTGATGAAATACAATCTCGCTGTGGGCGGAAGCTGTATTGTGAATCCTGCGGGGATCATTGTGGAAGGCCCGGTTTTCAATGAGGAGACCATTGTGCATTCGGAGATTGACTTGGGTGAAAGGGATTTGGCGAAGGCCTATTTTGATTGTGTTGGCCACTACTCCAGACCAGATCTGTTAAGCCTCCGGATCCATGATGAGGCCTGGACACCCACTGGCCCCAAGAAGCTCTAATGGGGGAGGGGACGTCTCCAAAGTCTATTAGGAGGTAAGGTATGACAGATTATATCCAGCTATTCACAACAACAGAGAAAAAGGATGATGCCGAGATTATTTCAAGGGAGGTTGTGGAAAAAAGACTGGCAGCATGTGTACAGGTCGTGGGCCCTATAACGAGCACCTACTGGTGGGAGGAAGAAATTCAAACGACAGAGGAATGGCTTTGTATAATGAAAAGTCGAAGCGACCTATATAATGAATTGGAAGAGGCGATCAAGAGCATCCATCCCTACGAAGTGCCGGAGATTGTCGCTTTACCTATCGTTTCAGGCAGTCAAAGTTATCTTGATTGGTTGGAGCAGGAAGTCAAGCCCGGTTGAGCAGACTCAAACAACATTTATCATTTATCGTAATACTTTAGGCATTTGAAAAGCCCCTGGGCTAACCGGCATTCTCTGGAGGGGCCAAAAAATTTGCGCACTGCCCTCAAGTATGGCGCACAAAGCGGGATAGATCTGGAGGCCATGTTCTGGCAGCATTGAACTTGGCCTAGCCTCTATTTGGACGGCCTGTGTGCGCAGGCGTCATGGCAAGGGAGGTCCTGGGGGGAACCCTGTGCAGAAGGCAGGGTTTTTGGCCGCTCCAGAGAACCCCGCTCAGCCCACTAAGAGTTCTTGCACGGCTGTTTCAAAGGGCTAAAATGTTACAAGTTCCCTTGCCATGAGCGCTGCACCAAGGGCGCCTATAATCTGGGGCTCTGTATGCAGGTGCATGGATCTTCCCAGCTTCTCCTCCAAGAGTGCCACCACGCCCCTGTTCTTCGCCACACCGCCGCTCATGGTCACTGCGCCATGAACTCCGACGGTCTTAATCATGCTCCACACCCTATTCACGATGGCCCGGTGGAGACCCCGGATGATTTCCTCTTTAGGGTGGTTCTGGGCCACCAGTGAGACCACCTCGCTTTCGGCAAACACGGTACAGACGCTACTGATGCGTAACTCCCCACCGGCCTGCAAAGAGAGCTTTCCCATGTCGCCCAAGGAAACCTGGAGCTTAGATGCCATCACCTCCAGGAAGCGGCCTGTACCAGCTGCACACTTGTCATTCATGGTGAAGTCCAGCACCTTGCCTCCCTCGCCAACCCGGATCACCTTGGAGTCCTGCCCACCGATATCGATAACCGTTCCAGTGTCAGGGAAGAGGTGACGGGCACCCAGGCCGTGGCATGAGATCTCCGTGACTTTTTTGTCTGCCAAAGGTACGGAGATCCTTCCGTAACCCGTGGCTACAGCCCTTTTGATCTGACCGCGGCTAAGGTTAGCCTCCACCAGGGCCTTTTCCAAGGCCTCTTCCGCTGCGTCGGTGCTGTTGGCTCCGGTCTGAATGATGCTGTATCCGGCCAAGTCATCACGGGCATCAATGATCACTGCTTCGGTACTGAGGGAGCCCACATCTATGCCGACAAAGTAGTCCACAATCTTACCTCTAAGGAATTACTCTTCAAACATGATGCCCAAGCTAACTCTTTCGCTTTAAGCTAATGCCAAACCTAATAAATTCGAGTATCGAATATCGAAATTCGAATTTCGTCCTTCGGCCCGCCCTGGCGCGACGAGCTTAGTTGAAGTCTTCTACCGTCCTATTCTTGCTGAGCCCGAATTCCTGTTCTCGAAATATCTTGTTTCAGGTCTGGGCCAGGGATTTCGAAATTTAAGTTAACCATGCGGGCATTGAAGTCCCTCCAAGCCACGGGAAGCTATTCTATAACGAATTGCCTCGTGCCAGTGCCTATCACTCCATCGCCTCAAAAAAGGCCTCCAGGCGGGTGTTGGCCTGTTCCTCGGAATAGGCCCGGGAGTCCGTAATATCCGCTTCTATGACCACAGATGGGACTCCCAGCCGCTCCATCAAAAGGCGCTTCAGATCGTATTGACCCACAGAATAAGGCTTACAGCTTCTGGCCGAGTGGATGACCAGGCCATCTACCTGGTACTCCTTGATAAGCCGCTCCATAAGCCTCAGCCGGTGGTTGAGGTTGTTGTTGAGGATGACCAGGCTGTAAGCCTTAACCATGGACTCTAAGGGCCGGTTTTCGTCCATGTACGGGGTGGTCTCAGCCCAGGCATTGGTGTAGGTGGCGACGACAAAATTCATGCCATGTTTGGCGAAGAGATTCGAATAGTCGCGGACCTTATACCAAATCGCAATGTTGTCCCACATGAGGCGCTTCTGTTCATTCTTGATGGCGCCCACACCATGTTCCACCCGCTCCTTTAGTTCATCCAGAAGCGAATGGTAATAGTCCAGAGTCAATGGCAGCCCCCGTAATGAAACAATGGGTGCCAAGTGGATGAAGGCGTCGAAGATGGTCATGGGAGCGGGCCTTGCCTTCATGGTGGCGAGCACCTCGCCCCAGGCCAAGGAGGAGTCCCGCGCAAGGCGGATGATCTCCTGGAACTTCTGGTAGTTGAAAGGCTGCCCGGAGACTTGCTCTAATACGGGGATCATCTCTTCGAATTGACGGATCATATAGGAGATATCGTTCTCTGTTATTTCCTCGAAATTATAAGGCGTATCAAACAGGATGAGGGGGATGTTCAGATACCGAGCCAGGGCCTTAAACCAATAGACGACCGTCTGGCAAATGTTGTTGGAGGCGAAGAGAAGGTCAGGTTTAGGGAGCTTGCCAGCAGGGGTCTTTCTTGAGAAGTAGTGGCCAAGGTCTGTGCGGGCGTAAGAGCAGAGGTCCTGGTGAAAGCCGTGCTCTTCTGCCACAGCGCATAGCTCAGAGGCCATCTTCTGCGCTCCACAGAGGGCGCCGTGGTTCTCCGGATAGATGGTATAAAAACCAAAGGGTCTGAGCAGTTCTACCGGCGCGCCGCTCGTCACCCACGCGATGGGCTTGGCCCCTTTGGCAAAGCGAGAAAGATAGTAATGCCTGGTCATTATCTCTTTGAGGCGCTTGGCAGATTTGAGGGGCGGGCCCAAATAGGGGTTGGGCTCTTTGCGGCGCCTCTTCTTAGCGGCTTGGGCAAAGCGCATGAGGGCGGGGGCCCCCAGATCCTTCATGAATTGGTATCGCAGTTCGTTGGCTAATGGCATGAGTAATTCCTACAGGATAAAGTTCATTCCCACCTATCTGATCATTTCCACAAAGGCTTCCACACGCGTTTTCAGCTGGCCGCTCAGTCCCTGGTGAAGCTCAGTGTCGATGATGAGCGTGACAAAACCCCTTTTTTTCAGTTCTTCCACCAGCTGGGGTATATCGAACAGCTCTGGTTCGCAAAACTTGACCATGTAAAAAATTACTCCCCTGGCGCCGGTGCGGTCGATTTTCTCGAGGAGATAGTCCAAGCGCTCACTCACAGGAGAGTCCTTCGTCGTGCAGGGAGGCATACCAAAATAGCCTTCAGTCAGTGCCTCAAAGGGATCCTCGGCCTGGCTTGGGGGAATCAAAAGACGTCGACTGCAGCTGAGCAGGTCATCTTCAGCCACCCTAACTCCCAGATCGTCCAAAAGGGCCAGGATTTCTGGGGGGTTAGGCATGACCCCACTCAAAAGCACCGCTGGGCCAACCCGAGCCGGCCCCTTTGAATCGGCCAAAAATTCCTCTAGCAAGGGGATAAGATCGTCGGGATGGAGATACTCAGTGTAGCGGATGGCCTGGTAGAATTGGGCGTTGGAAGCACGAAGCCCCCCATTGGCCCTCAGGTTGTATAACTCTCTGAGTAGGGCAGCCATTTCTTGGCCTTGCGCCACGCGGTGCTTCAGTTCGGCGGGCTCAATCGGTCCCAGTTGCTTTTCAAGCCGGGAGACAAAGGCCCTAAGCTGCTCGATGTAATAATGCCGGGAAGAGATTCCATAGGGGGCCTTAGGGTGGTAGAAAAAATAGCAGGGCTTTTCCAGGCCCAGGTAATCATTGACAATAGAGGCCAAGTTCTGGATAGAATCGCAGGTGTGGGGGAAGAGGAAGCCATCCAGATCGTCACATTTGCCTTGGAGAATGAGCTCCAGTCCATGTTTGACAACAGAGCAGATGTAGGGCTGGAGGTGTGCGTTGGCATGGCTCACTTCCAGAGGCGGATCCCAGATCTCCACAGGCAGAGCATCCATGGCCCAAAGGATTTCCCTGGGATACTGGGCCGGAAATACACCGAAAAGATACCGGCCGTGGCTTTTCTTCTGCTGCTGTAAATATTCCTTGCGCGACGGGGGCTGAGATTTGATCATATCCTGCCTTCTAGATCTGCTTAACATTTTGGTTTTTGGGAAGTTTTGGCAGTATAGGTTGCTGGGGGTTTAGGTGTCAAGCCGTGAAAATACGCCCTGATTCACCATCAAGGCATCATCTCCCCGCCGAGACGGGATTTGGCAGGGCTCAACTTGCATCTCATACCTGCTGGTGATCAGGAATCCTTACTGAGATTTCAGAATAAGACTGAAATGCTGCATGTGAAGAGAAAGGGAAGTCCTGTAAATACCAGAGTTGACACGTATTTCTGGCCTGACTATAATGCCAAAGTTCGAGGGTTAGGGAATGGAGCGGATCTCACGGAGGAAACGCTCCTAAGTTACTGTTTTTCTAATCATTTTTGCAAACTTTTCTAAGGGGGGAGGTTGGTTATGATTTTTGCAATTACCAATACCAAAGGCGGCGTCGGCAAGACAACTACGGCATCCAATCTGGCAGCCGGGTTGGCCGGACGAGATCGAAAGACCCTTCTGGTGGACCTAGATCCGCAGGCCCACGCTACGAACAGCTTTATGACGAATACACCCGAACGGGACGTGGGGGACCTCATTATGGACAGGCCCTCCCAGGCAGCACGGGCCGTCTTTGCCACCGAATACGCAGGCCTGGATATCGTGCCAGCCACCGCCAAACTCACTGAAACTGCAGAACTGCTCTCCACCCGCATCAGGCGAGAGGAGCGACTCTGGCGTGCCTTGGCAAATCTGGGGGATGAGTATCGGGATATTATCCTTGATTGTCCGCCCCAACTCAATATTCTCACTTACAATGCCCTTGTCGCGGCGGACCTTCTTATCATCCCTGTGCAGCCTGGCGTTGGCGCTGTTACAGGACTCTCTGCCCTCCTGGAGGCTGCCCGGGAACTGCGCGACGAAGATGAGGTTCCCTATCGGATCCTGATCACCATGTTCGATATACGTACCACCCGAACGAACGCCATCTTCGAGGAGCTCTTGGAGGAACACCGGCGAAGGCTCATTAAGACCATCATTGCCAAGAGCGAATCTCTGAACCAGGCCAACCTGGCCGGAAAGCCTGTCTCGAAATTCGCACCTTCATCCAGGGGAGCTTACGATTATGATGCCCTCTGCGATGAAGTACTTCGCATACGGGTTCCCTAAAGCACTTAGGGGAAATCCAACCATGAACGCAGGCGCACGCCAACTTTTTTAAGGCGTGTCAGTGACCATGATATTGACGTAACACCACTGACCACTTCACCCTATTCTCCTTTGTAGTAAGTATACCTTGACCTCCAAAGAGATTCGGGGGTGAGGGCGCTGTCCAAGATCTTCAAGCTTTCATGGAGGCAGGGAAGGACTGCCATGGTGAAAAGAACTATTAGAGTAACTCTGATCGCGTTAGGCCTGTTTGGTTCACTTTTTTGGGCCGCCTCGTGTGCGGTCAACCCGGTAAGCGGGCAGCATGAGTTGATGCTACTCAGTGAGAGCGAAGAGATCCAGCTTGGGGGTCAAACCGATGCCGATGTTGTTCGCCAATTTGGCATTTACGATGACCGAAAGCTGAACGCCTATGTCAATGGCCTGGGCCAGCGAGTGGGCAAAGTCTCCCATAGGCCCCATTTGGCCTATCATTTCAAAGTTTTGGACGTATCAGTCGTCAACGCCTTTGCCGTTCCAGGAGGCTATGTCTATTTTACGCGTGGGATCCTAGCCACCCTGAACAGCGAGGCCGAATTGGCCGGTGTGATGGGCCATGAAATCGGGCATATTACGGCACGGCACTCTGCGCAACAAATCAGCCGGGCTCAGCTTGCGCAAATGGGAATCGCCATGGGGAGTATTTTCTCCGAGACATTTCGTGACCTGTCTGGACTGACAGGAATGGGCGTACAGATGCTCTTTCTGAAGTTCAGCAGAGACAATGAGAGACAGGCGGATGATCTGGGTGTGGAATATGCAAGCAAGGTGGGCTACGACGCGTCACAGATGGCCAACTTCTTTGAGACCCTTGATAGGATGCATCCACATGCCGACAAGAGCGGCCTGCCAAGCTGGTTTTCCACGCACCCGAATCCGGAAGACCGTGAAAAGGTGGTGAGGGAGAGATCGAGGGAATGGCAGCAGAAACTGGGTCAAAAAAGCCCGAAGATTGGAAGGAACGCGTATCTACGCCATATCGACGGTCTCGTGTTTGGAGAAGATCCTCGGCAGGGCTACGTTGATGACGGTGTTTTTTACCATCCCCAGCTCCGCTTCCAATTCCCTGTCCCGAAAAACTGGAAAATTAATAACACGCCATCGCAGGTTCAGACGGTGAGCAAGCAAGGGGATGCCGCTATTCTGCTTTCCATCACTTCCGGAACATCTCCCAGACAGGCAGCCATTAATTTCGCTGAAAAGTCCCAGGCGAGTGTGATCAAGTACGATGCTAAGAAAGTTAACGGCCTGTCTGCATATCGATTGATCTCTGACGTCAGAACCCAGAGAGGTGTTGTTCGTGTCATGTCTTACTTTATCAGGAAGGACAAATATATCTATGTATTTCATGGGCTATCTTCGCCTAATTCCTTTGAAGCGCATGCAAACCTTTTTGACAGGACCATGGGCCAATTCAGGCACCTCACGGACCGAAAGAGGATCAATGTCAAACCTGACCGCCTGCGGGTAAGGGCTGCGAAAAAGGCCGGCACCATGGAAAATGTCCTCCGTTCACTGGGCGTTCCGGAGAAAGAACATAAGAATATTGCCCTCCTCAACGGCAAGTCTCTGAAAGATCCTATTCCAGCCAATACCTTGGTCAAGGTGGTGCAGAAGGGGCGGTAACCAAAACCAACTGACTCAAAGCAAAAAGGCAGGGCCGCGATGACCCTGCCTTTTCTTGTTTATGGTTACTGAAGCCCCACTCAGATCTTATTCCAGAAAAAATCTCCAGAATTCGCATGGCTTCTTCTAAACTGACCGCA
>DAOVAK010000597.1 GCA_030671095.1 Deltaproteobacteria bacterium
TATCCCCAGTGTGGCGTAAACGCCGATATCTCCGGCCAAGTCAGCGGCATATTCATCTGGATATGACAGCGGAAATGCCGGCTTCTGCGGGTCTATCTGGACGGGAGTCATGTACAGCCTCAGCGGAGGACCTGCAGCATGCAAGAAGAAGCGGCAGATACCCCGTATCTGCTTGAGGACCAGGTTGAAGTTCACCGCTACCCAGTCGCTCCATTCCCCCTGCTTGATGGTAAAGCTGCGGTTGTCAACGGTCAACCTTACCCTCGCATCCTCACGGGAAACATTGATATTCATTGGGACCTGAGACTTATTAGGACCGGTGATAGCCGTCCTGATGCTGCCGCCTCTCGGCGAGACCCTAACAATGTCCCCCTTCTTGTCAGCATCGCCGGGAACATCGCCCTCCACATAGAAGGTGTACCTACCAAGGTTTCCCTGCAAGTCTACCACGCCAAGGCCGGACAACATACACCCGTTTACGGAATCCGGGGGAAAGGTTACCGGCCATCTTATGACCCTTGTCGGTATCTTTTCCCGTGAAGTGACAGCCCAGAAAGGCGTGCCTTTCCTGACGTGGAGGAATGAAGAGTCACGGCGACCGAGCAGGTTCCTGGGATTTGGGCACACCGTTGACTGTATCGGCAGGTAGTTTTGGGCTTTCCTGGTAATGTAATCGAAAATGCCGTGGTGGCCGGGGTTGCAACCGCTGGCTATTGTGGACCAGACCACCGGGCTTTGGGCAGGATTTATGGTAGCCAGGGGACGGTATGCCCCCTTCTCACTCATCAGGGAAAAAGCAGGCAACTCCCCACCACACATCATAGGTTCCAGAATGTTGGGGGAAAGCCCGTCCATTCCCAGTACAAAAACTTTAGTGGCCTTTTGCTGATTCACTATTGCCGTCCGCCAATATAGGTGACCTGATGCGCAGCCTTGACAAACATAGTACGATGGAGTTATTATAAACTAACCGTTGGTATTCTGTCACGCTGAGGCTATTTAGAACCGCAGCTGCTTGATTCGTCGGCCTGAAGGAGGTGATAATTATGCGCATCGAGAAATCTGGAAAGAACGTTGAAAGTCTGTTCAGCGACATTGTACATCCCCATGGGGGGGTTCTTTATTCTCTATTTATCCTGCCTGCCATTTTGATGCAGCAGCTGGACCCTTACTATATCGACGCTGGCACGGCGGGCATGATTGTTCAGGGACTCATAGGGGCAGCGATAGCTGGTATGGCTATGGGTGTGGTCTTCCGAAGGAGAATAACCGGCTGGGTGAGGAGCAAGTTCAGGCGGTCAGGGAGTAGTGGGGACGAAGAGGACACTGAGGATGTGCTCACCACGGAAAACAAAACTGAATCGGATGAGTAGAGAGTAAAGACCACATGAGCTAAACCGACAATCATGTCGTGGCTTAAAAAATATTCCTTGAACTGGCCGGCCCCCCTCTATGTGCTGCTGGGGGCTGCTTTCCCCGTACTTTACCTCTATGCATACAACATCGCAGAGACGAAGTTCGGGGAGGCTGCGCTTCCACTGGCACTATCCATGGCCGGAGCCGTGGTGCTCTGGGCACTGCTTGCCCTGATACTGCGCAATGCCCGCAAAGCGGGGCTTGCCACAGTTATATTCCTCTTCTTATTTTTCACCTACGGACACCTTTGTGACGGGTTGAACTACTTAGGCCTGTTTGTGCCCAAACATGCCCACCTGCTCCCCATCATGTTGTTCGTCTGGGGCTACTGCGTTTATTTCATCAGCCGTGCCAGTAGGGACTTCCGCACCACCACCACGGTGCTCAACGTTGTAGCGGTGGCGCTTATTGCCATCAATCTATTTAATATCGCCAGCTACGAAATTAAGCTGGCTAGGCTGGACACGGGTGCACCGGAGGAGTCGCCCGCCCAGGCTGCTGCCGCCTCCAACTTGACAGAGCTCGACACTCTACCCGATATCTACTTCATCATCTTTGATGAATATGCCCATCCCGACACTATGCTGGAATATTACGATTACGATAACAGCGAGTTTATCAACAACCTGGAGGACAAAGGCTTCTTCATAGCTTCTCAGAGCAGAACACGATCGTTCGCTACACCACAGTGCCTGGCCCAGGTATTGAACATGGAATATCTCACTCCAGGGTGGGATTATGATACTGAGATTGGAAAATACGTTGAACATGAATCGAATGTAGTGAACTTTAAGGGTTATAACTGGAATGATAAAAATTTCAGAAAGATAGCCTACAGCAAGGTAGCGGATTTCTTGAGGACGCGAGGGTACGAATACATCGGCTTTGGGCAATCCAAAGCATGGGAACACTATATGAAGGACAATACCGACCTTTACATCAATTACTATGAAACCTCCGTTTCCTGGATATCTGCGTTCCAGGAGGCGCTGTGGAGTACCACCATGCTCAGGCCTTTGTACTATCACATTACCGAAAGTGAATATGATACTGCCTGGCGGCGCCATACTTTGTACACGCTTGCGCACCTGAAAGAGCTGCCTGAAGAGCAAGGCCCCAAATTTGTCTTCGTTCATTTATACTGCCCGCACCAGCCCTTTGTTTTCGGCCCGAACGGCGAGTATCTTGACGCGCAAGATTACAATAACTACGCAGATAAACAAGTGTACCTTGGGCAGTATATTTTTATCTCCGCGGAGATAGAAAAGTTGGTTGATGC
>DAOVAK010000666.1 GCA_030671095.1 Deltaproteobacteria bacterium
ACAGACGAAAAGTAAAGAATCCAGGCCCGTGGGGCCTGGATCCTTTAATTCCGAGGTATACTAAGCCCATGGAACTGAATTTCAACAGGACGAACAGTCCAGCAGACGAAGCGATCGACCGGTTGATGGAACTCGTGGGAGGTATCCATCATCCGGAAATTGTCCGAGAGATGATAGTGGCGGCACTCAAGGCCGGCCAGGAGGATGAGCAAAAGGCCGGCCTCAAGCTCATGAATTCCACCCTGAAGGAGATGCGGTTTACTTCTAAGGTGTTCGGGCCTTATCGCAAGGTGAGAAAAGTGACTGCTTTTGGTTCGGCTAGGACACGGGCTAATGAGACCGCTTACGGGATGGCGCGCCGCTTCGGCCGAAAGCTGTCTGAGGCCGGTTACATGGTTATCACAGGAGGAGGTCCCGGTATCATGCAGGCGGTGAACGAAGGAGCAGGTCCGGAGCACTCCTTCGGCGTTAACATTCGACTTCCTTTTGAACAGAAGTCTAACCCCGTCCTGGAAGGAAATCCCCGAAATATTATGTATAAATACTTTTTTAATCGAAAGGTGGCCTTCCTAAGGGAGTCGGATGCCGTTGCGCTTTTCCCTGGGGGGTTCGGTACGCTCGACGAGGCCATGGAAACCCTTACCCTTGTGCAAACTGGAAAGCGAAATCCCCTTCCGCTTATTCTCATAGATGAGCCCGGGGGCACCTATTGGTCCAGATGGTTCAGTTTTTTCAAGAAAGAACTCTTGGCTCGAGGGTACATCAATGGAACGGATTTTAACCTTTTCGAACGAGTCGATTCAGTGGATGATGCAATCACGAAGATTGAACACTTCTACCACCGTTACCACAGTCTGCGATATGTTGAAGGGCGATTGGTGATTCGGCTCACGTCGGCTATGGATGAGCAAAAGGTTAGAGAACTCAAAAACAGTTTTTCAGATATCCTCACGCCCAAGGGTGACCTGTTTCTCTCAGGCCCCCTCCCAATAGAGAGTGATGAGCCTGAGATTGCCCATCTTCCAAGACTGATCGTTGATTTCGACAGGAAGGATTTTGGACGGCTGCGAAGCCTTATAGATGCCATAAATGATGGCTGAACTAGCAGGCTGTTGAAAAACGCCCATCTGGTGCGCTCGTCCGCCTCTGGAGGATTGCCCTCACCCCTAATCGTTGCGACGTACTTTTTATGTACGTCTCACTCCCAGGGGTTTCGGGCGCCTTCCATCTGCACGTTTTTGAACAGCCTGCAAAAGAATGAGTTCTTCAACAACCTGTTGGAGGCGCTAAGGGATTCGAAATGAAAGGCTGATTATCACCCGGCGCTGTAGTGTTCGTCATTCCTTCTTTGCTGGCTCCTGTGGTTTATTCTGATTATGATCTCCGTAAAGCCCCTTCTTCTCTTCTTCCGCCTTTTTCTCAACTTGTTCCCTGTACCAATCTATTTGACGGCAGATCCCCCTTATGACCCTTACCTCCCTTGCCCTCAGAGGGAGCCTGGAGAAAAAACGCCGCACGTTGAGCATCCAGTGCTCGGGATTTTGAGGATTAATGAAACCGATTCTCATGAGCACTTGCCTGAGATGATCATACATCCCCTCCAATTCAAAAGTATTGGCCAGCCGGGGAAGGGGCTTGGGGTCAGGTTCCTGGCTGACCAGAAAGATTTCGTAACAGATAATCATTACGGCATGAGCCAAGTTCAGCGACGAAAAGCGAGCGGCTGGTATGGTGGCAATGGTGTGGCAGTGGCGGAGTTGATCATTGGATAGACCGTGATCTTCAGGGCCGAAAAGGATTGCCACCCTGTTGTTCTGAGAGATTGAGATGAGCTTCTGGGCAAGGCGTCGGGGGTTTGTCATGGCTGGGCGGCGGATTCCAAGTCGAGCCGTGGTTCCCACTATATATTGAAAGGGTCCAAGGGCACTGTCCAGATCCTCGTAGACTTCCATTTCTTCAACAATTTCTATGGAGGTGCCGGTTGCTGTCTTGAGAATACGGGATAGATCGCAGTTCCTGGGATTTACAAGTACCAGTTGCTTAATAGCCGTATTATTCATTGCCCGAGCCACAGAGCCTATATTTTCAGGAATCTGGGGTTCGGCAAGGACGATGGCCATATGATCCAGGTTTACGGTGTCTATCATGATTTTCGGTCACCCATTCGCATGTCTATTATTGACTCAATTAGAGGCTGTCGGAAAACGCCCATCTGCTGCGTTACCCTCATCCCTCGTCACTGCAGCGTACTTCTATGTACGCTTCATTCCTCGGGATTTCGGAAGCCTTGCATCTGGACATTTTCCATCAGCCTCTGAAGTAGCCGGTTTTTCGACAGTCTCTTAAGAAGAGCCTTATTTAACTAGAAAATTGGG
>DAOVAK010000821.1 GCA_030671095.1 Deltaproteobacteria bacterium
AGTTGTGGACATTAGGATAATCCCAGTATGATCGGGAGAAAGCCGACGCTATTGAAGCGGCGGAAGGCAGCAGTCCAGAAAGCGTAATGGTGAGCAATCAGGACACCACCGGGGTCTAAGACCGGGGCATGTATCTACAGGGGTAATCTGGGAACTTGGGAGAGCCAGGTGTTTCCTTGATTTTTATACCGGAGGATTAGGGACAAACCGGTTGATCAATACGTCCTGGTGTTATAAAGCAGTTTCCGCTTTGTAATGAGCCCTTGCATGAGGGAGACCACGAACAAGAGGAAGCGTCAAGGTATCGGTGAACGAGCGAGGAGCGAAGTGACCCGAGATGGACATTTGGCAGTCTTAGCGGATCATAGTACCTTTGAAGGCGGGGAAGTGAAGCCCAAGCGACCCGCTGGAGGTAAGGAGAAGCCGGGCATAACGTTCTAATGGAAGGAAAGATGGGAGATACACAGAAATCACAAACCATCACAACGAAACTTCATCAGATTGCAAAACAAGCAAGAGAGAATCCAGAAAGGGTATTCATTTCACTGGCTCATCTAATGGATGTAGACTTTCTTCGCGAAGCATACCGGAAGACACGCAAAGACGGAGCCCCGGGAGTTGACGGGATAAGGGCAAAAGAGTACACACGAAACCTTGAAGAAAATCTTAGTTATCTGCACAATCGACTCCGTGAGAATCGGTACAAAGCACCGCCGGTGAAACGGGTGTGGATAGACAAAGACGATGGGAGTCAGCGTCCTCTTGGCATGCCGGTATTCGAGGACAAGGTTGTGCAGCGTGCTGTCAGTATGCTCATGAGTGCGGTCTATGAGCAGGACTTCTATGATTTTTCTTTTGGTTTTCGAGAGGGACACAGTCCCCATCAGGCCATTAAAGAACTCAGAGAGAAATGCTACAAGTTGAATATCCGCTGGATAGTAGATGCGGATGTGAGTGGATTCTTTGACAATTTGGATCATGGGATACTGCGTAACATTATCAAAAAGCGGATTAATGATGGAGGACTGATACGGCTGATCGGGAAATGGCTTAAAGCAGGCGTTCTGGAAAGGGATGAACTTACCTACCCAAAGAAAGGGACGCCACAGGGTGGAGTCATTTCACCTCTTCTAGCCAATATCTTCCTGCATCAAGTGTTGGATGAGTGGTATGTTAAAGTAGTAAAGCCTCGTCTTAAGGGTCGTAGTTTTCTGATCAGGTTTGCAGATGATTTTATCATTGGCTGCGAAATAGAGGAGGATGCCCGTCGTATCATGTCAGTGCTCCCGAAACGGTTTAACCGATTCAACCTGACTGTTCACCCTAAGAAAACTAAACTGGTAGACTTCAGTTCACCAAGTCAAAGAAACGATTCTGTGATTGAGAAACATACATTCGAGTTTCTTGGATTTACTCACTACTGGGGAAAAACCCGTAAGGGAAGTTGGGTGATTAAACGAAAGACGGCTGCAAAGCGAGTACGACGCACCATGAAGTCCATTTGGATATGGTGTCGAGATCACCGTCACTACGACATGCCGGAACAATACGGCCTCTTATGCTCTAAA
>DAOVAK010000361.1 GCA_030671095.1 Deltaproteobacteria bacterium
TTTTTAACGGAAATAGCCTGAACTCAGTAATGAGCCAGTAAAGATCAGGGCCCAGAGGAGCCGGCTTTGATTTCACCCCTTGAACGGGCTACTTTACAGCAACCCTGTTTAAATCCGAATATCGAATTTCGAAACTCGAAACAAATTCGAAATTCAAATTTTCAAATTTCCAAACAAAATTGGGTGCGCTATCAAATATATATTTATACATTGTCAGTTTCTTATGTTTAGAATTTTGGTCATTCGGTATTGTTTCGGATTTCGTGCTTCGGATTTCGAATTTACTTTGTTTTTACGGCAGAGCCAACTGTCTCTGACCCCCGCAATCCGGGAGTTTTCCAAGTTAGAATAAAATTGTCTCAAGTAAACAAAGGGAGGTAAAATCATGCCTAAGGTCCTGCTGAACAACATCGGAACACTGGTGAGTGGCAATCTGGAGGAACCGATCCTCAAGGCAGATGCCATATGGATCGAAGGGGGCATCATTAAACAGGTGGGGTCTTTACAGGATATGGATCAAAGTGCGGCCCATGTCATTATTGACTGCGCAGGGACGACCGTGACGCCCGGTCTCATGGATTCCCATTGCCATCCGGTGCTTGGGGATTTTACACCTAGACAGAAGGAGTTTGGTTTCCTCGAGAGTGAGCTCCACGGTGGTGTCACCACCGTTATTTCTGCAGGGGAGGTCCATCTTCCAGGAAGGCCAAAAGATCCAGCCGGCACAAAGGCCCTGGCTATCCTTTCCGCTAAATCCTTTGCCAATTTCAGGCCGGGCGGTCTAAAGGTGGAAGGGGGCGCCTTGATCCTGGAAAAGGGTCTGGTAGAAGAAGACTTCCAGGAAATAGCCAAGGAAGGCGTTCGTATTGTCGGCGAAGTCGGCCTCGGCTCAGTGAAGAGTCCGGAGGATGCTGCGCCTATGGTCAGGTGGGCAAGAAAATGCGGCATGACCGTGATGATGCACACGGGCGGGACCTCCATCCCCGGGAGCTCCACCGTCACGGCGGAACAGGTGATAAAAACGGATCCGGATATCGTGTCCCACATTAACGGAGGACCAACAGCAGTCTCAATGGAAGAAGTGGGACGGCTGATCACCGAAACCTCATGTGCTCTGGAGTTTGTCCATTGTGGCAATCCCAAAGTGGCGGTGGAAGCCGCTCGATTGATGGTTGAACACAAGGCCCTGCATCGTGGGATTATTGGGAATGACGCCCCCTCCGGCACGGGTGTGGTCCCCTTAGGAATCCTTAGAGTGATGAATCTTTTGGCGAGCCTCACACCAATCCAACCTGAGCAGACCATCTGTATGGCCACCGGGAATACAGCGCGGGTCCACAAACTTAACAGGGGGATCATTGGGGAAGGCAAAGAAGCGGATTTGGTCATCATGGATGCACCCATGGGTTCAGTGGGAGACGATGCCCTGTCCGCCATAGCAGCAGGCGACGTGCCAGGGGTCTCCATGATTCTCGTGGATGGCGAGATCGTGGTCACAAAGAGCCGTAATACGCCACCTGCTATCCGACAAGCTCACGTGGTGAGTCGTTAGTAGTCCGTTGTCCGTTGCAATTGAAAAAAAAGTGAAAAGGTTCGTTTCTCACGGATTAAGAGTTATTCACAACCTGGTTAGGGAATATCATGAAAGTCGATTTTAAAAAATGTACCGGATGTGGCACCTGTGTTCAGGATTGTCCCTTGGGTGCAATCCGGCTCAAGAATAAAAAGGCACACGTCGGTGATCAGTGCAGCTTTTGTGGTGCCTGCGTAAGAATCTGCCCTGAGGAGGCCTTGAGCTTAGAAGAAAGTCCTCCTTTTGGTGCCATCCAGTGCGATGCCTGTCCCATCGGCTGTTGGATCAAGAAAGACTACATGGGGGCTTGTCAACGTTACAGAAACCAGGAGGGCATCCTCAAGCGGATCGCGCCGCTCCACCCATTTGACGACGTTAAGGACGCTGTGGGACCTGATCCCATACAGGCCATCCGACGACCTTTGATTACCGGCATCGGCGCAGGCACCACTTCCCCAGACTGTAAACCTGCACCCTTTATCGTCAAGGGAAGACAGCGAGACGTGGATGTGGTCACCGTTGTCACCGAGGCACCCTTAAGCTACAGCTCCATCCTAGTTAAGATGGATACGGATATTCCAGTGGGCGAGGAAGGTGCAACGGTGTTGGTTGGCAAACGAAAAGTTGGGATGGTAATGACCGAGCAGTACGGCTCAAAGATGCTTTCCATTGGTGGGGTGAACCTCCTGACGGCCAAGGACGGCCTCATGGTGGCGAGAACGATCACCCATATTGCCAACAAGAAACGGGTCAAACTGAAAATCAAAGGAGGCAGTAAACTCGAGCTTCAAGTGGGGCATGCTCCCGTGATCGACGGTCACAAGCCCGGCAATATGAGGGTGGGCTGCGGAAGTGCCACCCTTGGTCTTTTTGCGCCTCTCCTGTTGGATTCAGCTGATGAAGCGGTCATATTAGACTCCCACATCACAGGTTTGTTGAGCGAGCATGCGGCCGGCCGTTTCGTGGGTGCAAGACCTTCAGGGGTCAAATTGAGGTTCAGATTGAGTACCCCCGGGCGTTATTTCGGGGACCACGGTAAAGGTTGGGGTGGGACATCCATCACAAACCCCCTAGACATCATCGCTGAGATCGACCGAAAAGTGGCTCGAACAGGCATGCGCATTCTGATCACTGAGACCACCGGTCGGAATGCTGCTCTGTTTGAGCTTTACGAGGACGGCGTTCTCCGCGATATCTCACTTTCGAAAGCTGCTAAAAAGGCGCTCGAGTCCATTTCCTCAAGCTGTGAACCCTCCATGGTATCGGCCATTTATATGGGGGGCGCAGGGGGTAGCGGCAGGGCAGGTGTCGTCCTTTACCCCGTGAAACTGACCCAAGCCGTGCATGAAGGCAAGGCCAATCTCACCGTCGGAGGAGCGCCTACTTTCATTTTACCTGGGGGCGGAATCAATTTTATGGTGGATGTTGGGAGGGTCAAGACGGATTTTTTCTATTGGACCCCCACGCCAGCTACAATCTGCCCCGTCGAGTATACGATGGGGCTCCGGGATTATGAGGCAATGGGAGGGCACATTCAGGCCATGAAGCCCTTCGATGCTCAAGCCCCCCTCTCAATAGCTGATTGAAAGGAAAGAATCTCTTACGAGAAAGAAATCAATGTGCTCCAAGGGGGGAGCGTGATGGCCGAATGTGGACCTATGAGGCTCGTTATTTCCGCTTCCGTAGGAAAACTGCCCCAACCGGACATGTGCGTTCGAGCTGCCCAAGAATCCTTTACCTACCTGGAACGGGTGGCGCTTTTGAGAAGTCTCTTGAGAAGAAGATTTTCAGAGATTCCCGATGATATGGACGATCCCTTGGGCGTTACAATGGTTCAAAGCGTGCGGACCGTCGGTGATGAGGACCTCACCCCTATGGCTGCGGTGGCTGGGACTATCGGAGATGCTGTCGCCGATTATCTATTCCACCGGGGCATGACCAAAGTGATCGTGAACAATGGTGGCGACGTGGCTGTAAGACTCCTGGGAGGTGAACCCACGACGGTGGGCGTGCGGTCGGAAATTTGCAAAAAGGACGTCTCACACGTCATCGCCCTCGATTCTAGCAATCCCTCTTGGGGCGTGGCTACCAGCGGTTTGGGCGGTAGAAGCCTCACGAGGGGAGTTGCCTCTGCCACAACGGTCATTGCCCGCAGCGCCTCCTTGGCAGATGCGGCTGCCACAGCCATTGCCAACTCAAGTTTTGTTGAAAACGACCATGTGGTTCAACGCTTCGCCGAGGAGATCGATCCTAACACGGACATTTCAGGACTACCCGTTACGTTGAAGGTGGGACCATTGAGCGAAGAAAAGAAATCCATCGCCCTCTCTATGGCCATGAAAAGAGCAGAAGAACTTTCGAGGAACCGTGTCATTCTCGGTGCTTTTGTCGCCGTTCAAGGAAGCGTTGCCATGTCGGATTTTTTTAGGGAAAGGCTGATTGACTGAGCCACGCCTGCGTGCCGAAACACCACTAGGGGGTGCAGCCACGGTGAGTTTACAAGGACAGAAGACATTATCACGAAAACGCC
>DAOVAK010000348.1 GCA_030671095.1 Deltaproteobacteria bacterium
CACCTCAGAGACCGTTGGGGACCATATTCATAGGTACCAGTGTGATATTCGATTTGAGGAAGCGGGCCATTTCGGATTAAACATTCGCATGACGCCCAATCATCCGAATCCTGACAGCCGGCATGGGATGGGACTCGTCAAGTGGGGACAAAGTTAGATGACAGAACGGAGAATACTCTGAGAGTTCTCAGCCCCAGACCCGCCCGCCTCGCCTGAGAGAGCAGGCTCGCGATGGCGGGCAGGCCCAAAGGACAAGAGTTTTAGACAGGATTCTTAATCACCCCAGTTGAATAGGCTCCGCATTTCAGGGGGCCCCGCGAGCGGGATCTCCGCTTCGCTTCGACAGGCGAAAGGACGAATACGGTTAGCACAGCACAAACTTGAATGTCAAAGTTCAAAGGTCAAATGCCAAATAAAGCCCTAAACCCCAATTACCAATTTCAAAATCTAAGAGATTACAACTTGGGTTTTGACATTGGGATTTGGGACTTCAATTGGCATTGGAATTTTGTTCATCTGGCCTCGAGCGCAGCGGTCCTCGAATCCCGACTCGTCGGGATGCTCCTCGAACGCAGTGGTCCTCGAGCCCAGCGAGCGAGTGATGAATTCTTTCAGTTTCCAGTCCAGGCCCCAATCACTTTGCCCATAACAAGAATTACTATTGACATAAAGGCTCATCACTATTATTGTTGATACTAAATTGCAATAGGGGACGGTGATGGGAGAGGAGATTGATCTTTTTAGGTCCTTGATTCGCAGGAAGGGTTTGAGAAACACCCCGGAGAGGGAAGAGATAATCGGGGAGATCTTTGCCACCAATAACCATTTTGATGTGGATGAACTTTATCTAAGATTACGCAGTAAAGGCAGCCGGGTGTCAAAGGCCTCTATCTATCGGAATATACCACTTATTATGGAATGCGGTCTCATCAAGGAAGTATGGCACGAAGATGGCCACATGCATTATGAGCCTATTTTGGGTCAGGGCCATCACTGTCATCTCCGCTGCATCAAGTGTGGCAAAGTGATCGAGTTCGTTGAAGAAGAATTGCAGGCGATAGAAAAACGTCTAGCCCGAAAGCATAATTTCCTGGTTGTAGATCATCGGCTTGACGTGGTCGGGTATTGCTCCGAGTGCAGAAAAGGTCACTGAACGGAACCCTTAATGGCAAATGAGGGGTAAGCCAAAGGCTTCATCAGGATGGAGTTATTTAATGATAAACGACAATTACTATGAAAAAGCGAATTTTCGAGCGCTGATTGAAGACGATGAGATTGGGAGGGTTGAGGAAAGGCTCAATATTATTGAGGTATTTTTGAATACAGAGAAGCATGTGACCCTTGAGGAAATTTTGCAGCTTCTTAAAGATAGAGGTTACGATTATGATCCTGAATTCGTCAGGCAGTGCATGAACCGCTGGGTTGAGCATGGCTTTGCACAGAAGAAGCAATTTGAGGGCCAACCCCCTCGCTATGAGCACCGCCATCTGGGCAAGCATCATGACCATCTCGTTTGCACCAAGTGCGGCAGAATAGAGGAATTCACAGACGAGGATATGGAAAGATTACAGGTGAAGGTTGCAACCACTCAAGGCTTTCATATGCTCCAGCATAAAATGGAGATTTACGGCATTTGTTCGGGATGCCTCTCTCGAAGAAGCCTCTTGATGCCGCTGGCCATGGCAAAGCCGGGGGAAAATGTGGTTATCAAGGATATCATGGGAGGCAGTCATGCCCGATCAAGGCTAGCCTCCATGGGCCTGAGGCGGGGCGATCTCTTGGAGATCATCAACAATAATGGCCTCGGCAGACTAATCGTGGGACACGGGCCTACGCGACTGGCGATGGGCAGGGGAATTGCCCGGAAGATAATGGTTTCCCTTGCTCTTCAAAAGCAAGGCGAAGAGCGTTAAGCGATCCTTTGAAGCAAGTTCCGGAGTTTGTCCCTTACGGACCTGATA
Source organism: Deltaproteobacteria bacterium (assembly GCA_030671095.1). The sequence continues at coordinate 1,962 of DAOVAK010000348.1, forward strand.
ATCCCTTCAGTCCTGCTCCGGTGGTAGTAACGCCTCGCCTCGTCAGGGCCTACGCTCTCGGGGCAGTACCTGAGTCTCATTTTGGTAATTGCGTTCAGATCGTCCTGGAGAAATCTCTGATAAATGAGATTGAGAGGGAAAAACCTGAATTCCCTTTCAGATATGGACGCGGACCAGTCCACAATATAAGGTCTCTCGTCGTGCCCCAACAAGATATTGGGTGCCCGTTTCAGATCGCAGTGGGCTAAACCGCGGCTGTGAACATTTTCCACCACCTCCTGCAATTGGTCGAAGAATTCCTCAGAAAGCCCCCCTTCATTTTCCAGGCCTTCTATATTTCTTCCAGATATTTCTTCCGTGACCAGTACAAGTCCATCAATCACTCGGTAACAGGTGGGAACGCCTCTCAGGCCTCTCAGTCTTCTATATGCCTTGTGTTCCCTCCAAAGCAGAAAGCGGCCAATCGTATTTCTATACCAGTATTTGTTTGAGCTGTAGTCTTTAACGACAGCCCGCATGCCATTTTCCTCCACAAGCCACAGAGTGGGCCTTGTACTGGATGGTTTTCTGAGTATTCCCATATTTTGGCGGGGCAGATCAGATATTTTCAGGGATTCAAACATGGCATCTATCATTTATCATCTAACATTTAGCATTGACAATCGATCATTGGGCATTTGCTTGCCCCGTGAAATGCGCCTTCGGCGCCTATTTCACTGGGGTCATTTATCATCTAACATTTATCATTTATCACTTAACATTTAGCATTAACCACCCTATTTGATACCGGGGTGGGGGTGGCACTACCCATGGTATTTGTAATAAGCAGCGCAGGTTCCCTCGCTTGAGACCATGCAGGCGCCTATTGGATGAAGGGGAGAACAGCCATTGCGGAAGAGCTTACACTCAAACGGCTTTATGGTCCCTCTCAAGACTTCAGCGCAGCGACAGCCGGGGGGTTCTTTTGCGGGGGGAACGTTTAGGTCGTAACGCTGCCCAGCATCATGTGCCGAGAATTCTTCCTTTATCCTGAGCCCGCTTTCTGGGATCATGCCCAGACCTCGCCAGGCAGAATCGCATGGCTCGAAAACCTCGTTCATGATCTTGAGGGCGCCAGGATTTCCCTCTGGAGAGACAACCCTGGAGTACTGGATTTGCGCCTCTGCTTGGCCCTTCTCCACCTGATCTACCAACATCAGGATCCCTTGCAGGATATCAATGGGTTCAAAGCCCACCACGACACATGGGACCTCATATTTCTCAACAACAGACGCATAGGCAGATGTACCAATGATGGTGCTCACATGCCCTGGACAGATGAAGCCGTCAACACCAAGGTCTCCTCCCGAGAGGAGGGCGTCCATGGCAGGGGGAAGCAGTTTATGGGCCGAGAGGACCGAAAAATTGGTTAGGTTCCTCTCATAGGCTGTCCTGATGGCTGCTGCCACAGTGGGGGCTGTGGTCTCAAATCCGATACCTAAGAAAGCCACATGTTTTTTCTGATTATCTTCAGCGATCTTAAGTGCATCAAAGGTGGAATAGACCATCCTCACGTCAGCCCCTTGACCATTCTCCTTCTGGAGGGATGACTGCGTGCCAGGCACTCTCATCATATCACCAAAGGTGGTCACAATGACGTCAGGCATCCGGGCGAGCTTGACGGAGCGGTCAACCTCCTCCACGGCTGTGACACAAACCGGGCAACCAGGTCCTGATACGAGTTCTATGTGATCGGGAATAAGGCTTCGGATTCCGTGTCTGAAGATGGCCATGGTATGGGTCCCGCAGATCTCCATAAGTCGAACGGGCTTCTTGGAAAGGAACCTGATTTTCTGAGCTAGGCTCTGTGCCAACTCGCCGTCCCGATATTCATCAATGTACTTCATCATAACAACTTGTCACTCAGTATCAAACTCTCCTTTCACTCCCATGTATCTCAACCCAGCGCACACCGCCTGGCCCAAAGATAGACCCCCATCATTTGAGGGGACAATCTTCTGGGTGAAGACCTTGAATCCATTGGAATTGAGGGCGCGGGAAAGGCCATTCAGCAAGGTCACATTTTGAAAGGATCCACCGCTCATGGCCACATGGTCTATGCCACTCGCCTCCCTTAGCCTAATACATGTGCCAGTGAACATGTCTATTAGCGTATTATGAAAGCGTCGACTTATGATTCCGCGGCTAATCCCTATTTTTATATCCTCCACCACACTTCGGATTATATCAGAAGTAA
>DAOVAK010000287.1 GCA_030671095.1 Deltaproteobacteria bacterium
AGGGAGTCATGATTGGGAGCATTCTCGTCGGGTCTACAATCTGTGCATGCACATTGGACAGATTGAAGGCGCAGACATGGAGGTGCTGAAAATTGCAGCATATCTTCATGACGTGGGACGCTCCCTTCAGGACGAATCCAAGGGAACCATCTGCCACGCGGAAAAAGGCACCGAAATGGCCACCGAATTACTGGTTAAATACCCCATTTCCCCGGAGCAGAAGGCCAATGTCCTCCATTGTATTCGGTCCCACAGATTCAGAGGGACCCACCAGCCTGAGACCTTAGAAGCCAAGATCCTATTTGATGCGGACAAATTGGATTCCATTGGTGCCATCGGCATTGCAAGGGCTTTTCAGTTCGCGGGCGAGGTGGGTGCCAAATTCCACAATCCAAACGTCAGCCCTGAGGGAACAAGGCCTTACACAGAGGAAGATACCGGATATCGGGAGTTCAAGCTAAAGTTGTCCAAAATTAAGGACCGTATGCTCACCGCCGAGGGTCGCCGCATGGCCGGAGAGCGCCATGCATTTATGGAGACGTACTTTGAAAGCTTTTTTCAGGAATATGAGGGTGAAAAATGACTTGACAAGAAGTCCTTCCTGAAATATGTTGTCGCAACAACGTTGTCAAAACAACAACCTTTGGTGGAGTATTCGATGAGCGCCAAATTCAATGTCTTTCCTCTAGACGATTCTCCCGGGTTCATTATTCACCTCCTAGACACCCAGATGAAGGCCGCGCTGCAGCGTGCGTTTCAGTCCAAAGGCTTCGATTTGACACCCGAGCAATGGGGCCTTCTTAATAGGCTCTGGGAAACCGAGGGTATTCACCAGAGTATTTTGGCTGAAAGAACCCGCAAAGATAGACATAATATAACGCGCATCTTGAATTTATTAGAGAAAAAGGGGCTCACCAAGAGGGTGCCGGATCTCGATGACCGCCGACGCTACAAGATCTATCTAACGGGTGCAGGGAGAGACCTCAAGAAAAAGCTCCCACCCATCGTCACTGATCTCTTGCAAAAATGCTTTACAGGCCTGACGCAAAAAGACCTCCAAGATCTTGAAAGGGTACACAAGCACATTTTAAAGAATTTGGGCCAACTTCAGGATGCGTAAGCTGATTCCCTTTTTGGCCCTGAAAGGATGAAGTCAACCATGTCAAATCATGGGAATCATCCCGTCACTGAAGAGAAATTGGCCGTTCCTGACGCCGGGATGAAGAGGTCCACATTAATTATCGCCACACTGAGTTCTTTTACCACACCCTTTATGGGGTCCGCCATCAACCTTGCTCTTCCATCTATTGGAAGGGAATTCCAAATTGATGCTGTGTTGTTGAGCTGGGTTGCCACCTCTTATCTTTTGGCGGCGGCCATATCTCTTGTCCCTTTTGGAAGATTGGCAGATATATATGGAAGAAAGAAAATTTTCACATACGGTATAGCAGCCTTCACCATAACCTCTTTTCTTTGTGCCATTTCCACTTCTACTCCCATGCTCATTCTATTCAGGATCTTTCAGGGTGCCGCAAGTTCCATGATCTTCGCCACTGGAATGGCTATTCTCACTTCCGTATTTCCTCCCCAGGAGAGGGGAAAGGCCTTGGGCATAAATGTGGCTGCCGTTTACATTGGGCTCTCCCTTGGACCATTCCTGGGCGGACTCCTGACGCAACACCTCACATGGCGCAGCGTCTTCCTCCTAAACGTCCCCCTTGGATTGATCATTATCTGGCTTGTTCTATGGAAATTGAAAGGGGAATGGGCTGAGGCGAGAGGCGAAAAATTTGATCTACCCGGTGCCATAATCTATGGCCTGGCCCTCGTTGTCATAATGTACGGTATTTCCCTACTCCCTGCCATGAACAGTCTATGGATTATCCTATTGGGCCTTCTAGGTTTTGTGGCATTCGTCCTGTGGCAGAGTAGAGCAGAATATCCTGTTTACAACCTCAATCTTTTCAGATCCAATAGGGTATTTGCATTCTCTTGTTTGGCAGCACTTCTTAACTACAGCGCCACATTTGCCATGGGCTTCCTTTTAAGCCTCTATCTTCAGTACATAAAAGCGCTCAGTCCTCAAAGTGCAGGGCTCATCTTGATTGCCGCACCCGTTGTCATGGCTATTGTCTCACCATTCGCCGGAAGGCTTTCAGATAGAATCGAACCCCGAATCGTGTCATCTATCGGCATGACATTGACAACCATTGGACTCTTACTCTTCGCTTTTCTTGACGAAAATTCTACGTCGGAGTCTATCATAGTGCGTTTAATTGTTCTTGGCTTGGGTTTCGCTCTCTTCTCCTCCCCCAATACCAATGCCATCATGGGCTCCGTTCAGAAGAGATTCTATGGTCTGGCATCAGGATCCGTGGGAACCATGCGTCTGCTCGGAATGATGATCAGCATGGGAATAGCAACCGTCATATTCGCTGTTTATCTGGGGAGAGTCGAGATCACAGTGGCCTATTATCCTGTCTTCATAAAAAGCGTAAACGTGGCTTTCGCGGTCTTTGCCATCCTCTGTTTTGGGGGTATTTTCTTATCCATGGTCAGAGGGAAATTGCGACCAGATTTAGAGAAACCGGAAATCGCAGAACACGAAAGACCTTCTCAACCGATGTCTTCATCCTAACATGGACCTGATCAATTGAAAGGAGAGGTTTCATGAGAAAAGCTAGGAATACATGGTTCGCTACAGTCATAATGCTTCTCATCATTATTCTGTTTTCCTCCCATGCTTTCGGCCTCACGGGCGAAGAAGTGGCCATGGAAGTTGAAAAGGCTCGAAGAGGGTTTTCGGACTCCAAATCAAGGCTTGTTATGACGCTTATCAATGCAAGCGGGGCCAAGTCATCGCGGGAAATGAGTAATAAAATATTGGAAAAACCAAAAGACTCAAAAACTGAGGGAGATAAGTCCATCATTGTTTTCTTGTCCCCGGCTGATGTCAAAGGAACGGGACTCTTAACATACGAGAGGCTAGACAGAGAGGATGACCAGTGGCTCTATTTGCCTGCCCTTCGGAGAATTAAGCGAATAGCCAGCAAGAACAAATCAGGTTCTTTTATGGGTTCGGAATTCGCCTATGAAGATATATCAGCTCAATCCCTAGAAAAATACACTTACAGTGACGCTGTAAATGAAGAAACGGTTAATGGGATCGCTTGCTATAAATATGAAAGATATCCAAAAAGCAAATATTCAGGGTACACAAAGCAGGTTGTTTGGGCAGATAAAAAGAACTTTATCACCATCAAGACAGATTACTACGACCGAAAACGAGAACTTCTAAAGACAGCAATCTTCTCTGACTACAAGAAAACAAAAGGCGTGTGGAGAATAAGGAAAATCCATATGAAAAACCACCAGAACAAGAAAGAAACGATCTTGGAGTGGTTGGAGGACGAGATACAAACAGGACTTAAAGAGAGAGATTTCACAAAAAGGATGCTGAATAGGCAAAGATGAAGACATTGAGATGTCTGAATGATTCTGATGACCCTACCATACTTCCAAGCTTCAGGAGAATCCAAATTAAAGAAAGCCATAATTCTCCTTTTGCTCACCATCTTTTCATCACCAGCAATCTTTCATAGCAACCTCAGGGCTGATGAGTTGAAAACAGAAGCCCTAGGTGGGGAGATCAACATCAAAGGTAATGTGGGGATTGAATTCAAGTGGTACGCAAAAAAACCGCCACTGAAACTTGACTACAATCTCGCAGGGATGGGTGAGATTGAGTCTGTTTATCTTAGAGGCCCCTGGTTTGGAAAACTCCTCATTGAAGGTTTGATTGACACCCAGGAGGAAGCAAGAGACTACCTTCGAGCTAATGAAGCTTATCTGCAATATGACTTTGTTGAACAGGACTTAAGAATAACCGGTGGCAGAGAAGTGGTTTTTTGGGGGGCCTTAGAAGTTTACAATCCCGTGGATATTATTAATTTACAGAATCTGTCCAGAGATCCTTTTGAGGTTTTTAAGATCGGGTCCTATTTAATATCGTTAGGCAAATATTTTGAAAATAGTGAGATCGAGTTATTGGCAACACTATATGAGCAGGACCAGCCGTTTCCGGGTAGAGAATCACCTTATTATATCTTCCCCCCTTTTCTTACCTATGATGAAAACCTTATAACAGAAGAATCCAGAACGCGCCCCACTGTCTACCTTAAATATTCGGGATCCAGCGACACGATCTATCCGCTCGACTATGCCCTTGTCATATCCAATGGCTATGACCACCAGAGGTTTATCACGCTGGTCGGGGATGGCATACTGAGGCAGAATGCCTACATCGCCTCAAAGTTCCTTACCTTTGACACCCTGGTTGTCAATGCGACTTTACTAAAGCTGGAAGCATCTTATACGGACGTAAAGGACGTCCAATTTATTTCCGATTACTATCAAGTGGGAGCCGGAATTGAGCACACATTGGAGCAGATTTACAGGGGTTGGGATATAGGGCTCATTTCTGAATATTACCTCTACAAGACCACAGATAAAGACAAATTTGACGATTTAAGGCTCTTTCAATCCTTTCAGAATGACCTGTTCTTGGGATTTCGACTCACCTTCAACGATGTGGCTTCCAGTGAGATTGTGGGGGGTGGGATATTTGATTTGGAATATGACGGCGAATATAGTCTATTTGCCGAATTCAACACAAGAGTCTTCGATAGGTTTACCATTAGTGCGGATATTAGAAAGATCGTCCCGAACACCGA
>DAOVAK010000124.1 GCA_030671095.1 Deltaproteobacteria bacterium
AGACCCGCGCGTGTTCGACCCCGTGGCTGTGGATCCTGAAACAGCGAAGTTTAACAAAATGATTGAAGAACTTCTTGCTAAGATGCCACCTACCCACAAAAGGACGCCGCAGGAGATTCGCGAGGAGAGGGAGTCAGGGAAGAGTTGGCTAGGGCCCATCAAACGCCTTGAGGAAGCTCAAGATCGAGTAGTGCAAGGCCAGCGTGGTGAGGTCCCTATTCGTGTTTTTGTGCCGGACGAGGTGAAGGGTGTCTACCTCCATATACATGGAGGCGGTTTTGTGCTTATGCGGCCATATTACTTTGACGAGGCCCTGGCTGAGGCTGCAAAGAGATGCAAGGTGGCCGTTGTTAGTATTGATTACCGACTCGCTCCTGAGGATCCCTACCCTGCAGCCCCTGACGATTGCGAGACAGTGGCGGTATGGCTAGCCGAAAACGCCAAGTCTGAATTTGGCTCAGAGAGGCTAATCATAGGAGGGGAATCTGCCGGGGCGAATCTCTCGGTAGTCACCCTTGTTAGGATGCGTGATCGGCACGGTTTTTCGGGATTTTCCGGGGCGAACCTTGTCTATGGTTGTTATGACGCCACAATGACACCGAGCCAACGCAACTGGGGGGAGAGAAACCTCATTCTTTCAACGCCGACAATAGAATGGTTCAATGACCACTACGTTCCCATGGAAAAACGGGGTGAACCCGATGTATCTCCCCTCTATGCGGATTTGACCAACATGCCGCCCGCATTATTTACCGTGGGTACCCTTGACCCTCTTCTGGATGACTCCCTATTCATGCATGCTCGTTGGGTGGCCGCGGGTAATGATTCTGAGCTGGCCGTCTATCCTGGTGGCATTCACGTCTTTAATCTCTTTCCCATCAAAATCGCTCGGGAAGCGAATAACAGGGCATATGATTTTATCTCCAAAGCAGCGACTTAGTGCCAAGTTTTGATGAATGGAGTTCAATGTTAACAATTTTTGTCGCTTTTTTGGCTCGATTTTTTGTTGGTTTGTGTCAACTGCTTGGAATCCCGAAAAGTTTCTTCTCCTGCGAATATGGCAAGGCGTTTGCATGTATCTGGTGAGACATTAGGGCGCCGAAACAAAGTCAATACGAAGGCAGGATAAACCACTTATGAAAAAGATAACGGAACTGAGGCAGAAACTTGATAACGGTGATTACGAGAAAAACTATACAGGCGCAAAAGCCACAGGCTCTTGCATAATTTGTGGGAGGCCGGCCAAAAAATTCCGAGATGCAGCGGCTAAGTTGGAATACTCCATTTCAGCGCTATGTCAGAATTGCCAGGATGAGTACCTGAATGGAAGATAAGAATTTTTACCGCTTGATTCTATTATTGCTTGAGAATATGGGGCGAAATGAGCGATAATAGTCTTTTCGTCAGCATCTGCAGTTCTATTTCGTACAGTTGTTCAAAAAGAAAGGTATAGATCATGAGTAAAGTCTATGTTCTGAACGGACCAGAAATAGGAGAGTCTTTTAAACTCAGAGAGGGAGTCAACTTTCTGGGGCGGGCCCCCGATAATGAGATCATACTCACAGATAAGACCGTTTCTCGCAAGCACCTAAAGGTGGTCAGGAAGGGAGATAAATATCTTATTACGGATTTGAAAAGCCGAAATGGTACCTTCGTGACCGGCGAATTTATGAGCCCTGGTAAGGAAGTGGAAGTGAGAGAGGGGGTTCCCATAGCCGTTGGAATAACCGTGATTTGTCTCGGTGAAGGGTGCTCAGAGCAAATGGTGCCCTTTCTTGAATCTATTGACCTTACAGAAGACCCTGAGGAATTAAACCGCACCCTACAAATGCAGAGAGACAGGGCCGCACAAAACAAACTGCGATTTCTATATAACGCGTCCAAGGCCTTAACAGAGGATCTTTCCATAAAAGAGACCTTAGAAAAGCTGCTCGTTCACATTTTCGAACTTCTCAAAAGAGTAGACAGAGGGGTTTTCGTCTTAATTGATCCAGAGACAGAAAGGGTTACGGAGATAATATTCAAATCAAATAACCCAGGCGATGATGCCAGCTCGGTGTACTGCGAGGATATAGTAAAGCGGGTCATAACGAGCAGAAAACCCTTTTTTGTATCAGATGCCAAAACCGATAAGAGCGAGTTTGTTGACACCTTAGAAGTATTGAAAATCGAGTCCGTATTGTGCGTCCCGCTGATTTCCCGATCTCAAATCCTAGGGGCCATTTATGTGGACTCGCTGAAACGACCCTATGGCTTTCGAAGAGAGGATCTTGCCCTTCTCATGAATTTGAGTCTCCGGATTGCTCCCGCCATAGATGACGCCCGGTTCGCATCGGAGATACTGGAGGTGGCAGAGGCGTTATCCTCTGAAACTCAGGAAGTTCCAAAATAAAGCTCCCTGCACATTTTCAATTTCTACAGATAGTGGGAACGCTTCTATCCCCACCCATACGTCACCTCAGAGTCTTTCAAAGAAACGTTTAATAATAGTGCAATTCAAAAAGAAGGCATCCGGTTTCACTCTTGAAAGGTCCATGGGGCGTCTGGGGGGGTCTACAGGCATAGGTATGGGGATCGCAGGGCGTGCCGTCCACGATCAAGTCTCCGCTCATCACATAGACCTCTTCAAAATAGTCATGTATAAAGGGTTTGGTGGAAAAGGCCCCCGGGTCAAAGCGGAGCAGACGCGTGCGGCTTCCCGTTTTCTTCTCTTCATCCATGTCACTGGCCAAAATTTTCTGCTTGATGCCCTCCGGATAGCCTGGTGGCGATACCCACCCCTCATCCATATCTACGTTGACAAACTCCAAATGCGGTTTGGCCATAAGTGGTCATCTCCCTTCGGTTAATATCTAATGGATTGCTGACGTTCAAAAGTGTTGGCATTTCATGTTTTTTGTTCGGAGGCAATGGCGGTCTCCGAAAGGTGATATCTCAAAAAAATTCCACCCAAACTCCGCAGTGGTCTGATCTTAGAGGCTTTACGCCCATAAACACATCGCAGAATGTGCCATTATTATTTAGGAAATCTTCCTCAAAGCCTCAAAGATCAGACCACCGGCAATGAGCGAAATAGATATCACCTTGAAGAGATTGGCATTGCCGGAGAATGAGCTGGCCAACTATGACTTAGTGTTTCAAAGGATTGTGCCAACACTTTTGAACGTTACTAGTGGATTAATTCTTTGACAAAGCCAATGATATCTTGCTGGTACCTCAAATACCTCTCACAGAACCTCCGAGCGTTTCTGCAATCCATGATGTAGAGAAAGTAGCGCAGATCCCATTTCCCCATAATGAAGAGGGTCTTCCGCACATTAAATGCCTTTAGCATGAAATCTATTGCAGGACGAATATGCCCATATTCTTTCCTCAGCAGCCCCATATCCGTCCGAAGACGTGTATGATGGAGGATGTGGAGTAAAGGGAACACGCCCCTTCTGAATATATATTTGACAGCATCGTATGGAAGAATGGATTCTATAAAGTCCTCGTAGGCCCTTTTGCGAAAGAGGCCTTTGAGCCTCTTGGCGTCCAGAAATCCCAGTTCTTTTGGGAAGTAATGTCCCTTCAGATAATTAACGTAGTCCTCTTTGATCTCATCTCTCTTCTCTCTCAAGATATAGGCCTTGATGCTTTGATAACCCCTCTTCTCCTTTGGAAACCTTTTTTTCATCTGGGTTCTAAAGCGTCCCAAGGCCTCTCGGCTGCCAACAAAACGGATAGAGAATACCCAAGGATAATGAAAGAACTGAGGGGCAAACAACCTGTCCTCCGTCTGGCTGCGCAGCTTGTCGATGTAGTGGACATAATCAAAGAAGTCTTTGAAAGAGATGATACTCTCCCCTTCGTATTTGCCCAGATAAAAGTAGTTGATATGGTAGGGGAGGAAGGATTCATCGAGATCCAGGTCACAAATGCGTCCGAATTCGTTTTTGAAGATCAGCTTTAGCTGGTCGTATGCCTCCCTCTTTTCTCCGTCATAGAGAAAGATGCAATCAATATCACTCGTAAACCCGATGGCGCCGCTACCTATCCCTCCATACACACCGATGATGAGCGGCCGATCTTCAATATCCAATTGCTCTTTGATGCGGTTAAAGAGGCTTTCGATCAACCGAAGATGGGCATCTGCATAGAGCTGTGCCGTCCGGAATCCAGTTCCCCGCCTTCTAAGCTGTTGTCGGTAGATCATGTTGATCTCTTTCTTGAATATTTGTTCAATAGGGTCGCTGCCCTCACCGACGATGATTCTCAAAAGGTCGAGTATTTTCTTTTTGTACCGGGGAGTGATCTTCTCTCCGTAACGCTGTCTGACCCAAAAGACATCTTCGGCCTTCATGTCCTCGGTGGCAGAGATGATGGCCTTCTCGATGTTCATTCCTGCCAACGATAGAGCCCAGGAAATCTTGTGTAAAAGCCCCTTCTTGTTTGATGTGTTGACACTGAGAACGGCCTGGTCATCGCTAACACTCTTGAACTTGCAGACAATTTGGTCGCGTATGACTTCCCGTCTTTTTTCCCACTCGAAGATCTCCTTCTCGATATTGGTTTCCCCTTTCAATACCTTCAGGAGAGATTCGAAGAGCATGTTCTCAAGTAGGGAGGGCTCGTATTTCCGGGGGACCCGGATCTTAAAGAGATCTGTTGCAACTCCACCCTGTGCATGAATATCTGCTTCCAAGATGTCGCAATCATGGATCGTGAAGCTTCCGGCCGTCTTGCTGAGCAGAAAGGGTTTGTCATAGGTGCAGACAAAACAGAGCGCCTCCTCCCTACTCAGAGGGACCAATTTCATCCCAAGAAAGGAGTCTTTATAGGACCTTTCCTTCACTTTCCTTTCCTAACTCCCGATTTTTCTCGCGGGGCGCTGCCTTTCCCCCTTTTTTGAGTTTTTGTTTGAGGATCTTTTTCGTCCCCGCAATCTCTTGCTTTGTCACTCCCTTACGAAGTTCTTCCATCTTCTCCATGACCTGGGAGAAGCGGATCCCTTCAGCCGCACTGATCCACTCCAGTTGCAGACGTTCTTTCCTTAGACCCCATTTCTCCATTTTCTTCCAGATCTTCTCAACTCTCTTTTTGGTCCAATGGTTTGCATCGATGTAATGGCAGTCTCCAAAATGGCAGCCAGAGACCAAGACAGCGGGAGCGCCCGATTTGAAGGCCTCCCAAATAAACTTCTCATCCACGCGACCAGAACACATGGTCCGAATGAGGCGCACACTTGGAGGGTATTTCAGCCTGGATACCCCCGCAAAATCGGCCCCGGCATAGGAGCACCAGTTGCAGGCAAAGCAGACCACCTTTTCTTGGGGGTCCTTTTCCACAATAGCGTGGACCTGGGCTAGGATCTGAGCATCGGTAAAGTGGTTCATTTCAATGGCATCAAATGGACACTCCGCAGCGCACGTGCCGCATCCAGCACATGCCGCCTCGATGACCACGGCGGGCTGCTTGCTCTTTTTATCAACCATGATGGCATTATAAGGACAGACCTTGGCACAAATGCCGCAGGAAGTGCACTGATTGGAATCAACCCGACTCGTTATGGCCTCCACCCTGATCTTGCCGGGGGACATCACACGGGCTGCTCTGGCCGCCGCGGCAGAGGCCTGAGTCACCGCATCTTTGATGTCTTTAGGGCCTTCTGCTAGGCCTGCGAAGAAGATTCCTTTAGAGGCGGAATCTACCGGTTGAAGTTTTGGGTGGGCCTCAAGGTAGAAACCGTCCGAGGTCTTTTGCAGCGAGAGCATCTCCTGGATCTTTACCATATCCTCTGACGGAACGAGACCTTGGGAAAGAACCACCATCTCCACGTGATGCTTTTCCAGACGGTCCGTAGACGTATTTTCCACGAAAAGGACCAGGTCGTTAGACTCCGGATCTTCTTGCACATCACCAGGAAGTCCCCTGATATACCTCACCCCTTTTCCCTTGGAGCGATGGTAAAGGTCTTCAAAGCCTTTGCCAAAGGCACGAATGTCTATGTAAAAGACTTTCACCTCCAGATGGGGATAGTGCTCCTTGAGCATAAGGGTATCCTTTATGGTATTCATACAACAGATGTTGCTACAATAAGGATTGGCCTTTGGATTTCCAGGAGACCGGGAGCCCACGCACTGAATGAACGCAACCGACTTTGGGACCTTCAGGTCGCTGAGGCGAAGCACTTCCCCTTTGGTGGGCCCTCCAGCATTAATGAGCCGCTCGAACTCCAGCGTGGTCACTATGTTGGGGAAACGGGTGTAACCATATTCATCCAAAGGTCTGGGATCATAGGGCTCCATCCCTGTGGCCACCACAATGGTCCCCACCCTAAAGGTCAGCTCTTCATCCTGCATATCATAATCGATGCACGCCTTTTCACAGGCCTCCTTGCACTTCCCACAGATGAGCGGATCCTGACCAAGACAATCCAGGGGGTTTAACACATAGGCAGAGGGTACGGCCTGCGGAAAAGGAATGTAAACGGCCTTTCGCGAGCTGAGTCCCAATTCAAACTCATCGGGCTTCAGCACAGGGCAGACTTCTACACAGTCTCCGCAGACAGTGCACTCCTTCTCATCGATGTAGCGCGCCTTTTTTCTCACGGTCACTTCGAAATTACCCACATACCCCTTGATGCTTTCCACTTCACTCAAGGTCATCAACTCGATATTGGGATGCCGACCGACATCCGTCATCTTCGGGCCGAGAATTCAGATGGAACAGTCCATGGTGGGAAAGGTCTTATCCAGTTGTGCCATAACGCCGCCAATGGAGGCCTTTTTTTCAACGAGGTAGACCTGGAACCCATTATCAGCCAGGTCCAAGGCGGCCTGAATCCCTGCAACGCCACCTCCTATGACCAGGCTCTTCTTGGTAACAGGGACCTCTAGCTCCTCAAGAGACCTCAAGAGGCGCGCCCGTGAGACGGCCATCTTAACCAGGTCCTTGGCCTTCGCTGTGGCATCCCCTTTTTGATGGGGATGGACCCATGAGCACTGCTCGCGGATATTGGCCATCTCCATGAGATAGGGATTCAGCCCTGCTTCCACACACATCTGCCGAAAGGTGGGTTCATGCAGCCTGGGGGAGCAGGAAGCGACCACGATGCGGTTGAGCCTTTGTTCCTTGATGTCATCTTTGATGAGTTGCTGTCCAGGATCCGAACAGAGATAGGAATAATCTCGAGAGATGTTCACCCCTTCGAGATCATTTGCCCACTCCGCCACGGCCCCACAATCCACAGCATCGGCAATGTTCAGGCCACAATGGCAGACGTAGACACCTACTCGAATCTCTTCATCAGTGACCTTTGCAGAGGTCATAAAGTCACCTCCTAT
>DAOVAK010000677.1 GCA_030671095.1 Deltaproteobacteria bacterium
CTTGGCATGACCGCCTTTTTCGGCATACTGACCTCCTCCTTCCTTCCTTGACTTAGGTCAAAGACAGTTCCTGGTCCCATATTCTATGTTTAGATCAAGATACTGCGTTTTAAGGATTTCGAAGAATTAACCCTCTTTTTAGGGAAGGAATAACAAATGGAAAAAGAAAAGGACAAAGAAACTCTCCCTACGAAAAAGACGAATGTTAGGGAGTGGACGATTTGTGAGGCCACGGCCCAAATGCTTGAGAAGGCCCAGGGCGACGGCGTAGAAACCGCTTTTGATCGAGCAGCAAATATGAAGCCCTGCCCCATTGGAGCAGATTCCGCATGTTGTAAGCATTGCGCTATGGGACCTTGCCGTCTCAATTCGAAGGATCCCTATGCAAAAGTTGGCGTGTGTGGCGCCACCATCGACACGATTCAGTCGAGGAATTTCGCTCGTATGGTGGCCTCTGGTACGGCAGCCCATTCCAGCCACGGTAGGTTTATGCTGAACGTCTTCAGGGATGTGGTGGAAGGTAAAATCAAAGATCACAGTATCAAGGATCCCCTGAAGTTGGAGGAAGTGGCCAGATCCATCGGCATTGAGACTGAAGGCCGAGAAACTAAGGAGATCGCACTGGATCTATGCGACGAACTTGACCGAACTTACTTTCAGGTGGAAGGGGAGCTCCCTTTTGCCAAGAGGGTGCCACCCAAGACCCTGGAGACCTGGCGAAAGCTGGACATTGTCCCTCGCGGAGCTATGCTGGAGGTCATGGAGCTGATGCAGCGAACGCACTGTGGGATGGATCAGGACTATGAGCATCTTACGAGACAGATCAGCCGCACCGCCCTGGCAGATGGTTGGGGAGGATCCATGGTGGCCACAGAGATATCAGACATCCTCTTTGGTACGCCTACGCCTGTCAGGGCCGAGGTAAATATGGGATGCTTGAAAGAAGATCATGTAAACATCGTCATCCACGGGCATGAACCAAATCTCCTCGAGTCCATGGTGGATTCTGTGAACGATCCTGCATTGCTTAAAGCCGCCCAAGAAGGAGGGGCTCAGGGAATCAACCTGGTGGGTATGTGTTGTTCAGGCCTTGAAATGCTATCCCGCCACGGCGTTCCTCACGCCGGGAACTTCATGTCCACCGAAGCGATCATGGTCACCGGTGCGGTGGATGCCTTTGGTGTGGACGTGCAGTGTATTCAACAGGCCCTGGCCAGGGTGGCCGAATGTTACGGCACGAAGCTCTTCACGACCAATTCCAGTTGCCGCATTGAGGGCGTCGAGCATATTCAGTTCGAGGAACATGAACCCAGAAAGTGTACAGACGCCATTGTGGAGCACGCCATTGTGCGGTTCAAGAATCGGAAAGGGGACGTGCAAATTCCCAAAATCAAGAATATCGGTATCCACGGTTTTTCCCATGAATACATCAATTACATGCTGGGTGGCACGTTCAGGTCCTCCTATACGCCCCTGAACGACAACATCATCAACGGCAGGATAAGAGGTGTTGCCGGCGTGGTGGGATGCGTCAATCCCAGAGTGAAGCAGGACTGGGTCCACGTGGAACTGGTCAAGGAGCTCATCAAGAACGATATTTTGGTCGTGCAAACGGGATGCTCTCAGATCTCCCTGGCCAAGGCGGGTTTGTGCACTCCGGAAGCTGCCCATTTGGCCGGGCCGGGTCTGAAAGAGGTTTGTGAAACGGTAGGGATGCCTCCCGTTCTTGGCATGGGGGCCTGTGTGGACAACACCAGAATCCTCACCGCATGCTCAGAGATGGTGCGTGTGGGAGGGCTTGGCGAAAGTATTGCCGATCTGCCCGTGGCTGGTGCCGCACCTGAGTGGTACAGCGAAAAGGCGATCGCCATAGGGCAGTACTTCGTGGCATCAGGCGTCTTCACCGTCTTTGGCGTGACTTATCCTATTATTGAAGGAACAAAGTTCTACAAGCTGCTCTTTGAGGAGCTTGAAAAAGAAGGACTGGGAAAATGGGGATTTACCACGGATCCATACGAAATGGCCCGTTTGATGATTGAACATATTGATAAGAAGAGGAAGGCACTTGGCATAGACAAGGCCAGGGAACGGGTCTTAGTGGATATGGCGGCAAGACGCGAAATAGAAGCCGCATAGCTCAAGTTATAAAATCGCTTCGCGATTTTATAAAGTGGGTTCTCAATTTCGGCTAAAAAATTAGTAACGTTCAAAAGTGTTGGCACAATCTTTTGAACTACCAAGTTTTAGTAGGATAGTCGATTCTCCGGCAATGCCAATCTCCTCAAGGTGATATCTATTTTGCTCCTTG
>DAOVAK010000452.1 GCA_030671095.1 Deltaproteobacteria bacterium
GAGTACACTATCTGGTGCGATCCGGATACGGACCTTTGCTGGCAAGACCCGCAGAGAGAAGCATACAACTATGATGATATTGGACTGACTACCAAGGCGGCAGTGCAGTACTGCGATGAACTGGTGCTGGGGGGTTATGATGACTGGCGTGTACCGACTATCACAGAGCTTAGAACCCTGATTGCCGGTAATCCGGACACCGAGGCCGGCGGCGCCTGCCCCATTGATGAGGACTGCACCTTTATGGAAAGCTGGAATCCGTCGTGTATAGGAAGTGCTTTTGGTAAAGGCCCCGGGGTCAACGGATGTTACCTGAAAGAGGGGCTCACCGGAACCTGTGACAAACCTGATGTATATTCGGCAGGACATTATCTTGAGGTCTGGGCGATAGAATCGGCCAGCGACGACGAGCGCTGGATTGCGAGCATCATGCCCGAAATCGGCGGTGTGTGTTTCAACCATTTGTGCAGTGTGGGGGATGTGCGCTGTATCCGAAGCGCACCGAGCGAGCCTGTCACTTGTGCCGAGCAGGACGAGTGTACCCCGGGTGCAACCAGAAAATGTCAGTGCGAAGGATATCAACAGCCCGCGGGTGCCCAGGTCTGTGACGAAAGCGGCGACTGCTGGGGCCCATGCGAATGCACCGGTTATACCAGGAATCCTGAAATCTCACCCGAATGCTACAACAATATCTGTCCTGAAAGCGACAAACTGGAATTGACCATTGATTTACCCGAGGGTACAAAGCTTCCTTTCGAGCCGCACATGTTAATTGCATTTTTCTATGATGCCAAAAGGTGGGAATTCCCGCCCGGAAGACCCCCTGACGGTGGGACAGATTTTAATCAGATCATTAAGCCCGGGATGCCTCCCTATAAGATGGCCGTTCCGGCATGTACCTATTACGGGGAATATTCCCTTGAGGGTGATTATCACCTCTATATCCATCTCCAGCTGCGTGAAAAATTTCCTCCGATTCCTTTAGCTGCTGACTACTACTGGGGTAATAAACAGAAACCGTTTACTTTCCCTCTTAACGGGAGCGAGCACCAGGCTGCCGGCCTCAAGGTTGACATCACCCTTGAGTCTGTCGCCCAGGCATCCTGTCCAGATGATAGACCGGTTAGATGCTCGGATGGAAACTGCGTGGCAGACGCGTCGGAGTGTGCCAATTGCGGCGAGGGAAAGCCGGTACCGGACGACACACAGGTGCTGACCTGTCGCTATAAGAGCTCGTTCGCCGACGACAACTGCGCCGACTTCCCGACCAACCAGGGTTGGACCGCTTCCGATGTGGATAACTTCTGCAAAGGGCTGCAGGGCGCTGATGCCTCCACCGTCGTGGTAACCCAGGGTAACAGCTGTATGGTTGAGAAGGGCATGTCCAGCGACAGCAAACGCTGCGTTATCGATGAATCAGGCAAGAAATGGTACGCCTACGGAGTGCCATCCTTTGTTTGCTCTACTATAATGGGTGGTGAAAACCAGAGCGGGCCCTTCTGCGAGGAATATTAAGTGGAGACAAGATGCAAGATACATAATACAGGATAACTGGCAAATCTTAAATTCTAAGTGCTAAGCTTTAAACACTAAACAAATTCAAATTTCAAAAATCAGATACCTTCCCCACCCGGTGAAGAAGATGACTTCTTTGCTCAAATCCCACCTTGGGATGATGGCTATAGTCTGGCTGTGCTCCCTGGCCACATCTTGCGATCATGTTCTGATTGACATACAAGAGTAGCTTTCCTATACTTAGGATTAATGAATTCCCGCTTTCGCGGGAATGACATTCTTTTGTGAAACAATATAATAATCTTATGAGGGGAGACAAAATATTAAACATTAACGCTTGGGGATTTCAAAGTATTTATCATTGAAATGACAAAACTTTCAACAATGCGTATTGAGTTGAGAGGAGGTAAAGGATGAAAAAGACAGTACCCATAAAACCTTTCTGGTATGCGGATGTGGTGGTTCTCCCTAAATTGATAACCATCATTACGACGATCGACAAAAAAGGGAAGGTTAATGCAGCACCCTACTCGCAGTTTATCCAGTATGATGTTCTAGACAAAAACCCCCGGGTGTTTATCGGTATGCGCAAGTTTTCCCACACCTATCAAAATATTGCTGCCACCGGTGAATTTGTGGTCAATTTCCCTCCTGCCAATTTTCTGGAAGATATGATGGAGACCTGCCGTTTTTACCCAGAGGGTGTTAATGAGCTGGAACATACCCGTTTTACACAAATCCCCTCACAGAAAGTCGCACCACCCAGTATTAAGGAATGCGGTCAGATAATTGAGTGCAAGCTTAACAAGCAATATGAACTTGACAAGATTCAGGGGCATGTGATTGGCGATATTGTGGCCCTTGTTTTTGATGAGGAGCTTATCGAGCTCGGCCTGAAGGAGCGCTTCAGAAAGCTCAACCTTCCCGTCGGCCTGGGGGACGAAAAAAGGAAATACTTTTACTATGGTATGATCGACAAAGTGGAGATGCACGAACTTAAACCCCCTCCTAAAGATAAAGAGATGCAAGGTGAGATCAAAACAGGGATGCCCTGGGATAAAAAGGCACTTCAGTCACTGAAGCAAGTCCCTTCTGCGATACGGTCAATGGTGGTGGAAATGTCGGAAGACATTGTCAAAAAAGAAGGGGCTGATAAGATGACCTACGAGCGCTATATGAAGCTGATTGCGGAATATGCCCCGCCGGATATGATGGAACGTTTTGAGGATAAGTAGGCACGAAAGTGACTATAGGTTCCTTTTTCATAACCGTGCGAAGCACGGGTTTTTCAAGCAAACAATAAAAGAGTTGTGATAACCTGTTTAGTTACGGCTTGTCCTGGATAGGAGGGGAGATGGTTGAAGATAGTGAAAATACAAAAAGTGTTGCAAAATTTGCCGGCATAGAAATTCCTCCCGAGCTTACCAAGAGCAATTTTTTCTTCCTCTTTTTTAATACCTTTATAATTGGCTTGCTGATGAGTGTCTTTGGCATACTCCAGCCCGCTTTTCTAAAAGACATCATAAAAATAAACCAGGACTTTACAGGTTCCATAAACGGGCTGCTCATGAACCTGAACGAGATTGCCACCCTTGCACTGGTGGCGCTTGTGGGGGTGCTCTCTGATAGGGTGGGGAGAAAAATTCTGGCATTACTTGGGTTTGTGGTCCTTGCCATCTCCTTCTATCTGCTCGGACAAGCAAATGGCATTGCTTCCTTTCTACAGATTCCGGCAGGGGTATCATCACAGATCTGTGCGTTCTTAAGTTTTGTCCCCTCACGGTCAGCTGAGTTTACCCAGTATGCCCCCGGACTTTTGACTACCTACGTGATTCGCCTCTTTCTTGGAATCGGGCTTATACTGTGCTACCCGCAGTTTATCACTATGGTTGCGGACTATACCTA
>DAOVAK010000171.1 GCA_030671095.1 Deltaproteobacteria bacterium
TCTTTCGTCCTGGAGAGGTACGCCCTCAGAGTCATTTCTCTTGTGGATTTTTCCATATCAACACCTTCTCTCCTCACTAAGTCCTTCGATTCATAAGCTCGATGACGAACTTATTCACTCAGGACTTAGTGCTGAGTGAGCAGAGAGTTTCGTCACGCTCTTAAGAATACGTCACCGTATTTGCGAACCGAAGCACTAAGTAATGCCTATCTTCTTTCAACCTAAACATCCACTTCTACACTGTCAATTCATCCCCACTGATTCCCAGGCAAGGCATAGGTGAGGAGATGGAAAACCTCTTTTCTATTGCCTCCGGTCTTGACAGTTGATATGTTTTGGTCTCTCGTTGAGAAAGGGGTAAGAAGGAGTTCAAAGATGGAAGAGCGTATCAAACTGGGAATCAGCACCTGTTTACCAAAATATGCCAGAATGCCCCGTCCTTATCGAAGATCCGCGCTCCACAGCGGGGATGGGAGGGGATAGACCTGCCCGCCATCCCGCCCTGCGGGACTCAGGCGAGGCGCGAAGGTGAGGGATACTCATGAAAAAGCTGTTGTTCGGAACATTCGTGTTTTTTGCCATAACGGGTACGGTGTGGGCAAAGGGCGTCCCTATAAGTGAGGAGACGGAGACGTGCCTGGAGTGTCATTCCACGCTGCACCCCAGTATTGTTCAGGGATGGATGAGGAGCCGCCATGCGAGGGTCACGCCGGCACTGGGTCTCAAAAAAAAGAAGTTAGAAAGAAGGATATCGGTGGATGAGGTTACCGAGAAATTTGCGAATGTGGCGGTAGGTTGCGCCGAATGTCACACCATGAATCGCGACAAACACAAAGACACGTTCGAGCACAACGGTTTTCAGGTTCATATTGTTGTAACTCCCGAAGACTGCGCCTCCTGTCACAAACTGGAGGTGGAACAATATGGGAAAAACGTGATGTCTTACGCCCGTATAAACCTGTTGGAAAATCCGCTCTATGTGAGCCTCATGAACGAGATAAACGGCACCCATCGTTTAAGGGGTATGGAGAGAACGCTCAGTCCACCGAATGCTCAAACCAATGCGGATGCATGCCTATTCTGTCATGGCACAAAGGTGGAGATGGAAGGTCTAAGAACTGTGGAATCGGACATGGGCGAGATGAAAATTCCTATTCTTTCCGGCTGGCCCAATCAGGGCGTGGGTCGGTTGAATCCTGATGGCAGTATGGGATCTTGCACACCCTGTCACACGCGACACCAGTTTTCCATAGAGATGGCGAGGAAACCCCACACGTGTTCAGAGTGTCATAAGGGCCCAGACGTGCCAGCTTACGCGGTCTACATGGTGAGTAAAATGGGCAACATGTATTCGGCACTTAAAAAAGAATGGGATTTTCATGCGGTACCCTGGAAAGTGGGAAAAGATTTTACGGCACCCACTTGCGCCACATGCCATATGAGTCTGGTTGTAGGGGAAGATGACGAGATAATTGCCGAAAGGACCCACCAGATGAACAACCGTATTGCCTGGAGGCTTTTTGGCGTTGTTTATGCCCATGCCCATCCAAAATCCCCAAACACCTCTATTATCCGGAATAAGTCCGGATTACCTTTGGCGACCGAACTGACGGGTGAGCCGGCTTCCAAATATTTGATTGATGCTGAGGAGCAAAATGAGAGGCGCCAGACAATGAAGGCAATATGTCTCTCTTGTCATGGAAGTGGATGGGTAAAAGGACATTTTGATCGTCTTGAAAATACGATCAAGACCACGAACGAAATGACCCTCACCGCCACCAAAATCCTGCTTTCTGCCTGGGAGAAAGGAGCGGCCAAGGGGTTAGAACAGAACGACAGCATCTTCAACGAGGCCATTGAGAGAAAATGGGCAGAGCAATGGTTGTTTTATGCAAATTCCACCCGTTTGGCCTCGGCTATGGCAGGGGCTGACTACGGCGTTTTTGCCAACGGTCGCTGGTATCTGTCCAAAAACGTTCATGAGATGCTCGACTGGCTTCACTTTAAACTAAAAGAGGAGTAGAGCGTTCAAGTTTTTTATCCCCTTGATTCGAATTTTGTAGATCCCTAGGCCAATGAGAAAGGCAAGACCTGCGACGAAGAACAGCGTTGGAAAGCCTGCCCATTCCCCAATGTAGCCGAGCATGACGGATCCTACAAATGCCCCCGCGTCAATTCCTCCCGTGAACACCCCATTAATCTTCCCCCGGATCTCAATGGGTTCATTACGTATGGCCAGGGTGTTAAGGCAAGGAAAAAGGAATCCGTGACCACATCCGGACAAAAACCCTGAGAGCCCGAGGATCCAATACCCTCCCAGAAAGATGAGCATAGAAAGTCCTGCTCCCGTCAGGATGAGGGCATAAGGGATTATCCTCTCCTCTCCAACCCTGTCCGCAAGTCGGCCTCCAAGGAGTCTTGTTGTTACCGCAGCGGATGAGTAGCAGAGGAAGTAAAGAGAGATGAAGGCCACCGCTTTCTCCTTGGCAAAAGGGGATACAAAACCCCCCGCAGCAGACAAACCGAACCCAAACAGAACGGCCAGCAAAGCCGCAGTCAAGGTTCTTCTTCTCGTGAGGACCGAAAAGAAGGATGGAGACGATTCCTCGGAGGCTTGAGTAAAGGACTCGCGAAGAGGGAGGTGCAGCAATAGACCTAACCCTCCCAACCCCGCGGCAGCAAAAAAGAAGGTGGAGAAGCCAAAATCCCGAATGATGATTTCAGCAACCAAGGGGCCGATGGCCAGTCCTGAGATTCCAGTAACCCCGAACATGCCAATACCCTCGTTTAGTCTTTCCTGAGGAACAATGTCGGCAATATAGGTGAACGCAGAGGTGAAACAGAAGGCCAATCCCACGCCATGTATGATTCGAAGCAGTAGAAGGGGGAGGTAGAAACTAGAGATATCTCCTTGAAAAAGCAAATAGGCGAGGGGAAGGCCGCTCATGATCGCGCATCCGATGGTGTAACTTCTTTTGCGGCCGATTCGGTCGGTCAGGGCAGAGATCCAGGGACGACAGAGGACAGATGAGAGGGCGAAGGCACCCATAAGAATGCCTATATCAGCCTTGGATCCGCCATGATCCTGAATGAAAAGGGGAAAGAGGAAGAATGCGCCTAGGCTGCAGACGGTAAAGAAGTTGGCGGCGGACATGAGGAGAAACGAGCGGGTATATAACATGGCGAACCTTTCAATAGGCTTCAGATGGACGCCTCTCAAGGAAGAGATTTTTTCGAGAAAGCAGGTAGGACCCGGGCCTTTTTAATGAGAAAGCAAAACCGAGCAAGGGGTTAACCTTTCTCTTTGACCAGCCGTTTAACCTGACCCAGGCATTTTGTGACTGGGATTTCTTTAGGACAGACCTCGGTGCACCACCACATGGTCCTGCAGCCCCAAATGCCATCTTCACTGTCGATCTGGGCGAGTCTGCTCTCTGTGGCCGTATCACGAGAATCGGCAATATATCTGAAAGCACGCAGAAGCGCAGCGGGACCTAGGTATTTTTCATTTGTCCGGCTGATGGGGCACGAGGATGTACAAGAGCCGCAGAGAATACAGCGGAGCGCAGGCTCAATGGACTTCTGGTTTTCGGCACTTTGAAGCCTCTCTTTATCTGGCGCTTCTTCATCACTGATGAGGTAAGGCCTGACGGAGCAGTGTTTTTTAAAGAACAGATCCAGGTCCACCACCAGGTCCTTGATGACCCTGAACAGGGGCAGGGGTTCGATAACAAAATTGTTTGCTGTTTTGAAATCCCTCACCAGCTTTTGACAAGCCAACCCAATCCTTCCATTTATCATCAGGGCATCTGAACCGCAGATTCCGTGAGCACAGGAATAGCGGTAGCTAAGGGTGGGATCCTGATCCCACCTTATCTTGTTGAGACAGTCTAGGATCTTGTCTGTGGCCTCTGCTTCAATGATGAACTCCTCATACCGGGGCTCCTTATCCACTGCCGGGTCAAAGCGGTAAATGATAAAGGTGCACTTCATCCTAGTATTTCCTTTCTTTAGGTTGGAATCGGGTTATGGTGACAGGTTTATAGGAGATCTGGGGTTCTCCAGTGGCAGAATACCTGGACATGGTGTGGACCAGCCACTTTTCATCGTCCCGTTTCGGGAAATCCTCCCGATAATGGGCGCCCCGGCTCTCTTCTCGTTCAAGGGCACCAAGAGTGATCACCTCAGCCAGGTCTAACATGTATTCCAGTTCGATCGCCTCCAGAAGATCCCGGTTGAAACAGTTGCCCTTGTCTTGAAGGGATACCTGTCCATAGCGCTTTTTTAGCTCTCTGACCTTTTCCAGGGCCTCGAGCAAGTCCGCCCCCGTGCGAAAAACGGAGACCTTGTCCATCATGATTGCCTGTAACTTGGATCGAATATGGCTGGATCTTTCTTTGCCATTGCTCTCCATCAACGCATGAATCCGATCGGCCATCTCTTTTTCAGGATTTGGGGGAAGCTTGGCCAATTCAATGGTGGAAACAGCCCGATTCATCTCTTTGCCGGCCCGCCTGCCAAAGACCAATAGGTCAAGGAGGGAATTACAACCGAGGCGGTTCGACCCGTGCACAGAGACGCAGGCACATTCGCCCGCAGCATAGAGCCCGGGAAACGGCGTACCCTCGTTGTCAATAATCACCCTTCCATCCGCATTGGCAGCGATTCCGCCCATCATGTAATGACAGGTGGGATGCACGGGAATGGGTTCTTGAACAGGATCCACGCCCGCATAGGTGCGGGCAAATCCTGTTATTTCCGAGAGCTTTGTTTCAAGAATCTCTTTTCCCAAATGGGTCAGGTCCAGGTGGAGATAATCCTTGTCTCCTATGCCTTTCCCAGCCCGAATTTCTTCGAGCATACATCGGCTCACCATATCACGTGGCGCCAGATCTTTGATGACGGGCGCATAGCGTTCCATAAACCGTTCCCCATCACTGTTGCGCAGCACACCCCCTTCGCCCCGCGCAGCCTCGCTGATCAGGATACCTAGTTTGTAAATGCCGGTGGGATGAAACTGGACAAATTCCATGTCCTCCAAGAGTGCGCCGGCGTAATAAGCGATGGCAAGACCATCCCCGGTCGTCGCAAAGGCATTGGAAGTGGTCTTATAGATTTTTCCAGCCCCACCCGTGGCCAACAGCACGGCTTTACTCTGAAAGGTGTGCAGTTTTCCCGTCGCGAGCTCATAGGCCACCAGGCCGCAGCACTGACCGTCTTGGAGGATCAGGGACAGCATCTGAAATTCGTCATGAAATACGACACCTTTCTGGAGACATTTCTCCCAGAGTGTATCGAGGATGACCCTCCCGGTCCGGTCGGCGGCGTAACAGGCCCGTTTGACAGGCGCCTCCCCAAAGTTGCGGGTATGCCCTCCAAAGGCCCTCTGCGCGATTTTTCCCTCCTTGGTCCGGTTGAAGGGAACACCCAGGTGTTCCAGCTCATAGATGGCACGGGGGGCATCTTTGACGAGAATTTCGATGGCGTCCTGGTCACCCAGATAATCGCTCCCCTTGACCGTATCGAACATGTGCCATTCCCAATTGTCCTCTTCTTCATTGCCCAGTGCAGCGCCGATCCCCCCCTGGGCGGCCCCGGAATGGGAACGGGTGGCAAAGACTTTACTGATAACAGCAACATTTATGCCCTCATCCATTTCAATGGCAGCGCGGAGTCCGGCCAGTCCGGCTCCCACAATAATCACGTCATATTGATGCTTCATAGTGAACCTCTTGTCTCTTCAGTCCTCCCCCGATCCCTGCCCGTCGGCTGTAGGCTGTCGCCTGGCCCAGGGATCGAAACGGTTGCTCCAGTCATTTTCAAAACCCACCAGCTGTGCTGGTGAACTGATTATTCACTCTACCGTTCGATAAAGGAACTGGGTTGTGCCTGTGCGAGGCCACGCCCCTTTTCTCAAGGCCATGCCCTCACTTCACACCCCTGCGGGGTGTAATCAAAGCCGGGTTCTTTGGGCCCGGATTATTTGCTCTGGATGCCTGACCTGGTGAATTTAAAGGCCTGGGGAGCGTTTTCTACTTAATCTTTTGACATCTGTTGTGGTAGGGTCATAAGGCTTTTGGCTTCGTGAGAGTATAGGGAAAGGGGTTCCACCTGTCAAAAGAAAAGGCATGAAGTTAAAGCCCAGTATGGAGATAAGCGAATACAGCCGGGATCAGCTGGATGCCATTCTGATGTATTTTCACCGAAGCCCTGGTCTCCTCCGCATAAAGGCCAAACATGTCAAGAATCGCTCCAAAAGACCCGCTTGAGCACCGCTGGTTCCAGTCGAAAAGGACTCCCTTTACCCTGAAAGAACCCATGCTCGCGGATCA
>DAOVAK010000473.1 GCA_030671095.1 Deltaproteobacteria bacterium
ATGGTTCTCAACCTCACCTCATCGGTCATCCAGCCCGTATTCGGACATGTTTCGGACCATCTGCGCACGGGATGGTTCGTTCCCGTGGGTATCCTCTGGACGGCCCTCATGATAGGTCTCCTGGGTTGGGCGCCAAGCTACCCCGTTGTGCTCCTACTCGTGGGTTTTGCAGGTTTGGGCACGGCCGCTTTTCACCCCAGGGCCATGATGGCCGTGTATCTCATAAGCGGTACGAGGCGGGGACTGGGTGCTGCCATATTCACCACGGGCGGCAACTTGGGGTTTGCCCTGGGCCCCGTGGTGGGAAGTTTGCTCGTGCTCGGATTAGGAATGCACGCCACCCTCGGATTACTTGTCCCGGGCGTATTGCTCTTTCTGGTCATTTTCTTCTACCCGGGAGATTTCCTGAAACGTGAGGCGGTCCGTCAAGATGCATTGCAAGGGGATCTCAAGGAAAAGTCTTATCCCATCCCCTGGATATCACTCATAGCCGTGTGTCTTATCGTGACGTTACGTTCATGGGTCTACCTGAGCTTTATCACCTACCTCCCCATGTTTCTCCAGACCCAGGGGCTTCATCTGAAAACCGGAAGTCTGATGCTTAGCCTGTTTCTGGTTGGCGGCGCAGCTGCCGGGCTTTATGGTGGCCACCTTTCGGACAGGGTAGGGCGGCGGGGCGTCATTTGGGTAAGCCATCTTATTTATCCTGTGCTCGCGTCTTTGATGATCTTAAGCAAAGGGCCCGGGCAGTGGATTATGGCGCTCACATCCGGGGCGGCCCTATTGGCCTCGTTTTCCGTCACCATTGTATTGGCCCAGGAGCTTTTGCCCCGGCACCTGGGATTGGCCTCTGGTCTGATTTTAGGATTGGGATTTGGGACCGGTGGGCTGGGAAGCGCCCTTTCAGGGTATCTTGCTGACAAGCTGGGTCTCTACCAGACGGTCTGGATCCTGGCTTTTGCGCCTCTGCTGGCCGTGATCTTGACAGCCTTTATAAAGACTAAACCTGAAAGTTATCAGGCGAGCCCGGCTGATTGAAGCGGGTAGAAAGGAGTGGGTGGGGAGCGGGCCGCTCTGATGAAAAGCGAAAGGAGGGGGGAAGATGAGAAAAAGGGTTTTGGCTATCTCACTGGCTTGTGTAGCCATTTGTTACACGACTGCCATTCCTTTTGCAAGGGCGGAAAGGGGAGTGACGGATACGGAGATTCGCCTGGGAACGTGGGGACCCCTGACGGGTCCTGCAGCCCTATGGGGTGCTGTCCCTCGCGGGACGCAGTGCTACTTTGATATGATCAATGACGAAGGGGGTCTCCATGGCCGCAAAATCACTTTTTATCTGAGAGACGATGGGTATATGCCGCCCAAGACCAAGGCCATCGTCAAAGAACTGGTAGAGGATAAGGAGGTCTTCGGATTTGCCTCAGGAGTGGGCACGGCGACCGGCATGGCCGTCAAGAAATACCTCCATAACAAAAAGATCCCCTGGGTAGGGCCTGCCTCCGGATCCAGCCATTGGGCCTATCCGCCTACAAGACACCTCTTTAGCGTATTTCCTCTTTATTGTGACGAAGGCGCTATTATGGCTGAGTACGCCGTCACAAAGCTGGGTAAGAGGAGGATCGCGTTTATCTGTCAGAACGACGATTTTGGTAGAGAAGGGGATTATGGAATCGAGTGGACCCTCAAAAAACATGGTTTGAAACTCTTAGCCAAGGCACCTGTGGAACTCCAGGACTCGGATCTCAGTTCCCACTGCATGAGGTTGAAGTCGGCAAATCCTGATTGTGTCATCATGTATTTGCTCCCAAAACATGCAGCCATCATACTGCAAACCGCAGCCAAGATGGGACTGAAAACCCAGTGGATGAGTTCAAGCGTCTTAAGTGACACAGATATCATGTATAAAATTAGTAAAGGCCTTTTCAAGGGAGTGATCTTCACCACTTTTGCTCAACTTCCAGGCTCCCAACATCCCCTCCTGAAAAAATACAAAAAGGCCCAAGAGAAATTTGCCCCGAAAGAAAGATGGGGGATATTTTTCTATGCGGGATTCGGATTTGTGGAAACCATGGTGGAGGGTCTGAAGAGATGCGGCCGAGACCTTACGGTGGAAAATTTCGTCAGGGCCATGGAGAGCCTCAAGGATTTCCAGGGCATAGGCGGTAAGATCAGCTTTGGCCCCAACCAGCGACAAGGGAGCAGGTCGTGTTTTCTCGCCAGATGCATGGAGGGTGCGAAGATCGAGTGTCTGTCTGGCTGGATGAGATCGGATCTGGATGTGGGAGAAATGGCCAGGGCGCTCTGGAAGTAAGACGCATAGGAGTCTCATGGCCACACCTGGGGAGCAGACGAGTTTTGAGCAGGCCCTAACCACGTTGCTTGTCGAGTGCATGGGTCTGCGCAAAGGTGAGTCCTGCCTGGTGGTTTGCGATACAAGTCGAAAGAACCTCGGTTCCTCTTTTTACGAAGCCGCAAAGCACATCACAACCGCGACGAACTTATCTGTCGTCCAGTCGCCAGGCCCCGAGGGTTGGGAGCCAGATACTTTGGTCGGGTTGGAAAAGGAGATGGCCACCCAGGATGTTATCCTGCTGTTGACCGGGCGGTCCCTTTCACACACCGATGCGAGGAGGAGGGCCGTAAAGGGGGGCGCAAGGCTTGCCTCCATGCCGGGGATCACCGGGGATGTGCTACTGAGAGCCGCACGCGCGAATTATCAGGAGATAGCGGAGAAGTCCAAGAGACTGAGGGATATTCTCAGTGCTGCAAAAACCATATCTGTAGAGACTGAGCTGGGCACAGCCATGGACTTTAGCGTCAGGGGCATGGAGAGTCATATGGAGGACGGCCTTTATAACCGTCCAGGGAGATGGGGCAACATGCCGGCAGGGGAGGCCAGTATCGGTCCCGAGGAAGGCGCTGCCAAAGGCGTCATGGTGGTTGATTGGTCCATGTCCACCATAGGGCGCCTGGAAGAACCTCTCGTCATTCGAGTTGAGGGAGGCCGAGCCGTGAAAATAGAAGGTAAGCAGGCCGACGCATTAGTGGAGAGGCTCAGCCCCTTTGGCCGTTCCGCTTTTACTGTGGCGGAGTTCGCCTTGGGAACCAATGAATGGGCCCAACTGAGTGGCATCGTGCTGGAGGACGAAAAGGTTTTTGGAACGGCCCACTTTGCCCTGGGTAATAACATCAGCTTTGGCGGCACGACGGACGTGCCTATCCACCTGGATGGGGTGCTCCGAGCCCCCACGGTCACTGTGGATGGCAGGCCTATCATGGAGCAGGGCCACCTTTTGTGAATA
>DAOVAK010000158.1 GCA_030671095.1 Deltaproteobacteria bacterium
TGTGCCTCCGGGCGCAAAAGAGCGAGAGTTCATCGACGATATGCTGGACTGTATCACCTGCGGTGCGTGCTATTCAGCCTGTTCAATGGTGGCCACAAATGAGGAGTTCCTGGGGCCTGCTAGTCTAAACCGAGCTTACACCTTAATCGCGGATAAACGGGATGCCATAAGGGTGGAACGATTAAAGGTTGTGGACCGCTCATTTGGTGTCTGGCGTTGTCATACACAGTTCAACTGTGCGGAAGTCTGTCCCAAAAACATTGTACCCACGAAATCGATTCAGAATTTGAAAAGACGGTGTGTGCTAAGCAAATTCAGACTGTTTAAATAATGATTCACCGCTGAGGCGCAGAGGGCGCGGAGGGAAAATTTTTTCTCCTGTCGGTGAGAGGCCGGCAGGAGAAAAGTTCCTCACCCATTGCATCTCTTGGTTGTGCCGATAATCTTCGCTCAATTTTGTCAGTTTAGCTCAATTGTTTGAATTCAAGTGGGACTCATTTTGGGCTAGGTTTACCTGTTCGAGTTGCAGCTTAAGTTGAAGCTAAGAACCAGAAGCAGGCTGATTCTTTTTGCTTTCCGCCCCCTGCCCGCCATCGCTCTCGCTCAGGCGAGGCGGGCGGGTCTCAGCGGAAAGCAAAAATGTATCGATCTCAGCGGCCTCTGCGTCTTTGCGGTGAATTATTTGGAATGAATATAAGGGGTGTGTAAAGCGTGGAAGTCATCAAGGCGGATGCGTTGATTTTGGGGAGCGGCGGAGCAGGGTTGTTTGCCGCCTTGCATCTTTACGATAACAATCCCCATCTCAACATCATTCTCGCCACTAAAGGTTTAATGGGCAAGAGCGGATGCAGCCGCATGGTTCAGGGCGGCTTCAATGCCGTATTGAATGAAAGCGACTCTTTAGACAAGCACTTCGTGGACACGTTGAAAGGGGGAGCCTTTATAAATGATCAGGAGTTGGCCTGGGCCCTGGTTAATGATGCACCCAAAACAATTCATGAATTGGAAGTGAAGGTTGGTTGTTTTTTTGATCGCGCTGAAGATGGGAGAATCCACCAAAAGGCCTTTGCCGGTCAGTCCTTTGACCGGACTGTGCACGTGGCAGATTTGACCGGAATTCAAATTATTGGCCGTCTCACCGATCAAATATATGCGCGAAATATTAGGGTTCTGGAAGAAACCCGGGGATTGGATCTGCTAACCACCGAGGACGAAACAGGGGTGGTTGGGGCGGTGCTTGCCAATATCAGAACAGGCGAGATGTTCGTGGTGAACGCCAAAGTGACGATCGTGGCAACGGGAGGTGCCGCATCCATGTACAAGATCTCCGCGCCTTCCGTGGACAAAACAGGTGACGGAATGGCCATGTGCTTCAGGGCGGGTGCTGAGTTTGTTGATATGGAAATGGTTCAATTCCACCCCACTGGCTTGATTGCTGGTCAGTCTCGTTTAAGTGGAAGCCTGTTGGAAGAGGGTCTCCGAGGTGCCGGGGCCCGGCTTTATAATGGTTTAGGCGAACGCTATATGGAAAGGTACGACCCTGAGCATTTGGAAAGATCGACTCGTGACCGGGTCGCAAGGGCCGGTTACATGGAGATCATAGCAGGGCGGGGGACAGAAAACGACGGGATCTACCTGGACGCAAGCCACTTGGGCGCTAGGTTTGTAGAAGAAAAATTCCCTGGCATGGTGGAAAGGGTCAAAGACATTGGCAGGGACTTGGCCAGGGAAAAGGTGGAGATCACCCCCACCTCCCACTACCAGATGGGTGGGGTGAAGATAGACATCCATTGCCGAAGCAATCTGAAAGGCCTGTTGGTGGCTGGTGAAGACGCAGGTGGGACGCATGGTGCCAATAGACTGGGTGGGAACGGAATATGCGATTCCACCGTATTTGGTCGCCGGGCAGGAGATATGGCTGCGGAATTGGCCTTGCGAGAAAACTTACGTCCGTTCAGCGAATCCCAAGCAGAGGAAATCAGGATGCGCTGGTTAAGGCCCCTTCTAATCGATTCAGGCCAGGATATCTATCCTATCCGCGAGGAGATGAAAAACCTCATGTGGGAAAAAGTGGGTCTCGTGCGGACTGGCACACAAATGGAAGAGGCGGTTCGTCGACTGAATGAGATTGTACAAGATGTGGAGCATGCTCGCGTGGAAAACAGGCACCTCATTAGATACAACATGGAATGGCAGAATATCATAGACGTGACCAACTCGATCACCGTGTGCAGAATGGTGGCCAACTCCGCCTTGCAGAGGAAGGAGAGCAGGGGTGCCCACTATAGGGAGGACTTTCCTGAACTGGACAATAAGGGCTGGTTAGTAAACATATATCTTATTAGAAAAGGTGAACGCGACATGAAACTCACCACCAAACCCGTTAACCTAACTCGCCTCAAGATGGAAGATCTATAAGATCTTAGATAACGCCCCCGGTTACCGGGGGCTTCTAAGCCTCCCGAGAGCATTCGGGAGGCGCCTTATAAAATCCTGCAAGGGATTTTATTTCAGATCAGCGAGGTTAATCCATGACCGAATTCATTGGCTTTCTACGGCCGGATGGGTCTGTAGGCATACGCAATCATATCCTCCTTTTAGGGTTGGATCAGGCAAGTGCGAATGTCTGTCACAAAGTGGCCGGACTGGTCAAGGAGACCCTGCTTGTTTTTTCTGGCCCTCAAGAGGGAGGGGTTTTGTCGGCATTGGTGAGGCATCCGAACGTGGCCGGAAGTGTGGTGATGGGCGAGGGCCTTGAGGAGCAGGATGTGGACGGCCTCATTTCGGGTCTGGAGCGGTCGGGGAAGCCACACGGGGTGATCGACATTGGCGGATTGGGTTTCATGAAAGCGATGACCAAGGCGACCCAAACTGCAATGGATATTGTCCAGGATGTGAGCACCCATCGGCGGGAGTTGGTGCGGTTTTCTAAACTATTGCCGGTCCTGTTGCACACACCTGATGATTTGGCGACAGAGGTGTTAGTCGGCTTCCTGAAACGGCTAAAAGAGGAAAATGGGCGCTGCCTCTGGGTAGAAAAAGGGGCCAAAAACCGGAAGGTCATGGATCCAGAGATCAAAAAAAATCTGGCAGGAGACGTGGGAATTGGAGAGGCCCCTGGGCCGGATCCTGGAGTTTACAGGGTCATAGGTCCTGATAGGGATAAGACGATTTTTGAGACTGTTTTAGTATCTGGTGCGCAGGTCATGGCATTTGCCGCAGGAGAATGGCGGTTCATGTCCAATGCCCTAATTCCCGGGCTCAGTTTCTCGCTTGGCCGAGATCTCGGCGCTGAGCAAATTTGTGACTTAGATTTGGGGCACGAGGCGGATAACCCGCTCAGCGTTGAAGATAAAAGCCTCCTGTTGTTCAGTGAAATGCTGGCCACCGCATCAGGCAAGCTCACAAGGGATGAGGTATTGAGGGATGTGCTGATCATTGGCTAAACGGGTGATGATACCTTTTCTTCCATACCGATATATTTTCTATAACAAATGATATATAAATAACAAATACTTAGGATATTTCTTGGAAGTTCCACATGGAGAATAGCTTGGAGAACAGGAATGAAACGGTATGACCCAGAAACGGCAAAAGAGGTAGTTGCAGAGATAGCTAAGGCGGCTGGAGTGCCTGAACAGGACGCGGAAACTTTGGCCGATTCCCTGGTTGATGCAGATATATATGGGCTATCTACCCACGGGGTTTCCCGTGTGAATATTTACATTCGCAGGATTCAAAAGGGATTGATTGACCCAAAAGCGGAAATCTCCTTTGATAAGAAAGGAAGTTCCGTAATCGCCGTAGATGCGGGAAATGGTTTGGGACAGGTCCAGGCTTCCAAGGTCTTGGAACGCTTGATCTCCATGGCAAAAACCAGTGGGATTGCTGCGGCAACCATACGAAATTCCCAGCATTTTGGCGCACTCTCCTATTATTGCAACAGGGCCGCGCGGGAAAACATGATCTTGATAGCCATGACCACAGCTGAGCCGTCCATGTCGCCTGAAGGGGCATGCGAGGCCTACTTTGGAACAAATCCCATAGCCGCCTCTTTCCCGACCGACAAGGCGTTCAATGTTGTCAGGATCGACCTATCCACTTCCCTTGTTGCTCGCGGCAACATCGTCGCGGCGCAGAAAGAAGGCAAAGCCATTCCATTGGGGTGGGCACTGGATGTGGATGGCAATCCCACCACCGATCCGGACAAGGCCCTCGTGGGAACGGTCCTCACCATGGCCGGTCATAAGGGATATGCCCTCGCTCTGCTTGTGGAACTCTTTTCCAGCGTACTTTCGGGGGCTGCCATCGGGTCTTCCATTGGTTCCATGTACAAGGATATGGATAGAAAACAGGATGTGGGACATTTCTTCTGTCTCATGGATATTCGTGCCTTCATGGATGTATCCGATTTCAAGAAGCGCCTGGATTCGATGATTGATGAGATCAAGGACTGCAGAAAACGGCCAAAGGTGGAAGAAATCCTCATCCCTGGGGAGAAGGAATTTCGGACAGCCCTTGAAAATCGAAAGCTTGGCATTCCAATGGGGGACCAGACCTTTAAAGAGCTTGAAGCGTTGTGCGAGGAATACAAGATAGGGTTCAAGCTGAAAGAGAAAGGAATGGAGTGATGGCCCGCCCTGGCGCGGCGTGATTCGAATAGGCAACTGAGTCTGCGCGTTGTGCATTTCCAACTTTCCCATCAAGTGATCTCTGCGAACCAGGTCTGGGCCAGGGAGTGTTGGAGCGGTGGAGTATTGGAAAAAGTGGTAAGATTCATTTCTTTCTAAATCCAGTACTCCATTACTCCACCACTCCAGTACTCCAATCTTCCAGCGGAGCGACATCATGAGAGACGTCCTGGTCACAGAAAATATTGTGGGTTCCGAGATGGAATCCCTGAAGGGTCGCTTTGATGTGGCCTTTGAGCCCGAGTTGTGGAGCACTCCAGAAAGATTGCAGGAGATGATCGTTGATTTCAGGGCCATCATCGTGCGCAACCAGACCAAGGTGACCTCAGAATTGATCGCGTCAGCCCCTCATCTTCAGGTTATTGGCCGCGCAGGGGCCGGGCTTGACAATATTGATCTGGATGCAGCCACGTCTGCAGGCATTGTGGTTGCCTATACGCCAGAGCAGAATGCCCTGTCTGTGGCAGAGCTGACTATCAGCATGATGCTCGCGTTGGCGAGGAAGATTGTCCCGGCTGACCAGACCACCAAGGCAGGTGAATGGAAACCCCGGGAATCTACAGGCATTGAACTTTATGGAAAAACCTTGGGATTGGTTGGGCTTGGTCGGATTGGATACCGCGTGGGAGGGAGGGCCAAGGCCTTTGGAATGGATATGGTGGCTTACGATTTGTATGCCAATCCTGACGCCATCACGGTTTCAGAATCATTTGCTCGAATGATGGATCTGGATGAATTGCTGGGCCTGGCTGATTTTGTTTCCTGCCATGTACCGCTCACGTCAGAGACTGTAGGTTTGTTCGACTACGATAAATTCTGCAAAATGAAATCGACGGCCTACTTCATTAATACCTCAAGGGGGGAGGTGGTTGATGAGGAGGCTTTGGTCCAGGCCCTTAAAGAAAAAAAGATCGCTGGTGCCGGTTTAGATGTTCGTCAAAAAGAACCACCCGAAAAAGGTCCTCTTTCAGAAATGGACAACGTCATCCTGACACCCCATATAGGGGCCTTCACAAAAGAGGGGCAAGAGCGGGTGGTTTCTTCGGTGTGTCGCGATGTAGCCACCGTATTGGAAGGTGGAGAGGCCGTAAACTATTTTAATCTTCCAAAACCAAAAAGAATGTGATAGACGGGGTTAGAAAGGAGAATGAACCATGATTCAGTTTCTAATTCATGACAAAGAGGACACGGTAGGCGTCGCCACAGTGGACATGAAGGCAGGGGAGACGGCCAAAGGGCTTTTCATGGACAGCCAGGAGCCCATCGAAATGAAGGCCCTGAAAGATATCCCCCTGGGTCACAAAATCGCCATGAGGGATGCCAAGGTGGGCGATACGGTGATCAAGTATGGACAAGATATTGGCAAGGTTGTGGCCGATTTCAAAGCCGGGGATCATGTTCACATTCAGAATCTAAAGACAAAGAGGTGGTAGACATGGAAATACCAAAATTTATAGGTTATCGACGGGAAAATGGGAGAGTGGGTGTGAGGAATCATGTGATCATTCTTCCCCTGGATGATCTTTCAAATGCGTCCAGCGAGGCAGTGGCCAATAACATCAAAGGGACCATGGCCCTCCCTCACCCCTACGGGCGGCTTCAGTTTGGCGAAGACCTGGAGCTTTTCTTCAGGACGCTCATCGGCACGGGTGCCAACCCCAATGTGGCTGCGGTGGTCGTGATTGGCATTGAGCCGGAATGGACCAACCGGATCGTGGAAGGGGTAGCCAAAACGGGAAAACCGGTAGAAGGTTTCTCCATTGAACGTTATGGGGACCTTAAGACCATCGAGATGGCCTCTCGCAAGGCCAAGGAGTATATCCACTGGGCTTCAGAGATTCAAAGGACAGAGTGTTCCTGCGATGAGCTTTATGT
>DAOVAK010000332.1 GCA_030671095.1 Deltaproteobacteria bacterium
AATGGGGTGAGTGAAGGGATTTGAACCCTCGACCGCCGGGGCCACAACCCGGTGCTCTGCCTACTGAGCTACACCCACCACACAGACTCGTTATTGAACTGCAACAGCGAGCGCATTCCCCGCAGGTTCTGCCTGACGGCAGTGCTTCGCGGGCTGCGGGGTTAGCGAGCGAATCTAAAAATTGTAAAATTCCTTACAGTCGAAGATTCCCTGCAGCTTGCTGCAGGGAGCTTCAAATATCATCATGGGCTGTTCAGTTCACCATTCTCAATCCCTGATTTTTTAGCACACGACACAAGTGTTTACAAGGAGATTCCGGGTGCCGTTCAAACTTATGATTGACGGTAAAATCAATCTCTTGTATACATTTAATTGCTACAGAGGCATCCAATTCTATACCCCACTACCGAGGCAAGGCGTTGACTCCATTCTACATATTCATCATTCGTGCCATTATGGGCATCGTTTTTGCCATTCTAGCCACACGACTATTTTACCCCGAGTCGGGTATGGTTACGGTCATGTTCGTCGCCGCTATTCTGGTTGGTATGGCCTACATTTTTGGAAGCTATCGCAAGCGTAAGAAAGAACCTTGAGGAAGGGTTGATCGTTGAAACAGATTATCTTGGGCACGGCAGGCCACATCGACCATGGCAAGACCAGCCTGATCAAGGCCTTGACCGGCATAGACACCGATCGCCTCAAGGAGGAAAAGCTCCGGGGAATTACAATAGAGTTAGGCTTTGCCTGGCTTGACCTTCCAAGCGGCCAGCGCCTGGGCATTGTGGACGTGCCGGGGCATGAAAAATTCGTCAAGAACATGGTGGCAGGCGCCTCAGGGGTAGACCTTGTTGCCTTGATTATTGCAGCCGATGAAGGGGTGATGCCACAGACAAAGGAACACCTCGATATATGCAACCTCTTAGGCGTCAAGCATGGCCTTGTGGTTCTGACTAAGATTGACACCGTGGATGAAGAATGGCTGGAGATGGTTACGGATGACGTTCAGAGATTTCTCGAGGGGTCCTTCCTGGAAGGCGCCCCTATTATCCCGGTGTCCGCTTTGACCGGCCAGGGGCTGCCACAGCTTCTTGAGGCCCTGGAGACTTTGTGCGAAGTAGTTCCCGAACGAACCTCCAGCGGGTTATTCCGTCTTCCCGTAGATCGCGTCTTTACTATGAAAGGCTTTGGTACGGTCATTACCGGGAGCCTGGTGTCAGGGAAGGTCCGGGTAGGGGAGACTGTTGTAATTTATCCTTCAGGTATCCAGTCAAAGGTTCGCGGGGTCCAGGTCCACGGCCAGAAAGCGGACCAGGCTACAGCAAGTATGAGGACTGCAATAAACTTTCAGGGCATTGACAGGGCTGCCATAGCCAGGGGGGATGTCGTGGGTGGCGTGAATACTCTGAAACCCAGCTACATGGTAGATGGACTCCTGTTGTACATTCCCTCCAATGAAAAAGCCCTCAAGAACCGCACCAAGGTTCGATTCCATACAGGCACAAGTGAGATTCTGGGTTACGCCATACTCTTGGACCGCGATGAGCTGTCTCCGGGTGAAACAACCGTTGCCCAGTTCCGGTTCGATTCTCCTGTAGCCGTTGTTAAGGATGATCGGTTTGTGATCAGAAGCTATTCACCTGTCAGGACTATAGGGGGCGGTCATATCCTGAACCCTATCCCCAGAAAGCACAAAAGATTCAAAGAACAGCTCGTGACAGAGCTTAAAGGTCTTGCTGAAAGCCCTCCCGGGGAGATCATTGCTTACCATGTAAAAGAATCCGGCATATCGGGCCTTCCTTTTTCTGAATTGCGGCTTATGACGAACCTTTCTGAAAAGGACCTCGGGGAGAACCTTCAACACCTCCTTTCCCAAAGGGCGATCGTCCAGGTGGACCGGGAAAATCGTACGTTCATTCATGGGTCTGTTTTTGATGAACTTCGCCAGAAAACCATAAAGGCCCTGGAAGGCTATCACAAGGACCACCCACTTAAGGCGGGAATGTCCAAACAGAGGTTAATGTCCACGCTGTCCCCATGGTTGAGTAACAAACTATTTAGCCTCTTGGTTCAGGATCTGACCAAGAGTAACACAGTGATACAAGAAAAAGAGATAATGCGCCTTTCCGAGCATAAGGTTGCCTTAGGGGCCGATGAGAAGGATATCAGACACAGGATTGAGCGGGCTTACCTTGAGAGTGGTCTTCAACCGCCGTATTTCAGAGATCTGGTGGCATCGCTGGGAGAGAATTCGGCCCATACAAAGGAGATCTTGATGCACATGCTCGAAGAGGGGACCCTCGTCAAGGTTAAGGAAGACCTCTATTTTCATAGGCGCGTTATAGACGATTTGAAAAACGGGCTGGTATCCTATTTGAAGGCGAATGGCGAAATTGACACGCCGCAGTTTAAGGAGATGACAGGGGTGTCACGTAAGTATACAATTCCGCTCATCGAGTTTTTTGATGCCACAAAGATCACCATTCGGATTGGGGATATCCGGAGACTGCGAGAGGGCTAACATGACTTATAAACAGTTTCTTACCGTGAGAGTCGTTGGGGGGATTCTGCTTGCCTTGTTCGTTCTGTGGGGATTTTGGGCCCTTATGAGCATGTTCGAGAAAGGAGAGCCATCGCATGTTGTTCAGGTTGAAGAGGGTGAGCCACTGCACGGGGCCGAAAAGGCCGAGGTCCCAGCACATCCCACGACTGTGACCTCAATCCACGAAGCTGCTTATGAGGCGCCTCACGCGGCTCAAGAGGCTACAGCACCACATGAGCCCAAGACCCGGGGCGTAGCCTTTGTGGAGGCGACCATTTCGGTTATGGACTATGAATTGAATGAGCGGTTCTGGGGATGGCGGCGTAATGACATTCTGCGATTTACCGATAATGTGGAAAATATCCAACTGGGTGTGCTCGAGGTCGTCCGGAGAGCCAGCGTGACCTTAACTGAGAGGATTTCGCGGCACGGGGCCACAGATATACTTGACAAGAACCTGGAAAATGCCATGAACTGGTTCATGATAAAGCCAGACCAATACTGGCTGCCCTCGCCAGAGGTCAGCTACGGCGACGGTCTGAGAGAGTTGCAAGCCTATGCCCAAAAACTTGAAGAGGGAAAAGCACGCTTTTACACGCGAGCCGATAACCTAATTCCGCTCCTTATTAGCTTCACAGAACTGCTGGGCAGTTGTGATGAAAACCTGGTCAAGACCAAGGAAGAAGACGGATCGCCAGTTAGCTGGTTCAAGGTTGATGATTACTTTTATTATGCCAAGGGGGTAGCAAAGGCGATTAGTAA
Organism: Deltaproteobacteria bacterium; assembly: GCA_030671095.1. The sequence continues at coordinate 3,305 of DAOVAK010000332.1, forward strand.
GATATTGCATGCAGTGGAGCAGGAATTTGCAGATGTCGTGGAGGCACGCCATGGCATGGACCTCCTTGAACATGCAGTCCATGCTTGTCATGTGGCTTCCGAACTTGACCCCTGGCTTATTACAGATGCATCCTTGGAGGGAATTCTGGCCAACCATCGAGCCAATATGGCCGCACCCATCAGCCATGCGCGGTACTACCTTGATGTCCTGGCAAAGACGCTGTCCACCTGATGATCCTCCCGCGCCCCTTACCTTTTCCCCTTGCTGGGCGGATCCAGTTCAAAGGCAAATCGATCTTATCCAGACTGAGTCGAAAATATTCATGCTCAGTCCAAAAATGTTATGATATGTATCTGCAATCATGGCTCTTTAGATACTGTAGATACTGGCAAGAACACTCGAATTTTGGACCTCTACACCTCAATATCTTGTGGTTTAACGGAATAATTCATTGGAAAAACCTCTCAACCCCTCCACCCGTGAACCGCCACACAAAGTCCACGAATACTGACAGAATGTCTTCGCCTAATCCTGTTTTCTTGGTCATTTTTGACCCAAAAATACGAAAAAAATCATACTTTTGCCTTATTGACTCGAGTTATATGTACAGGTTATCCATTTTGCCGATGGGTGAGCCACGTTCATGCGGCCTTTCGCACCTATATTTTATTACCGCCTCATGTGGCATCTGATCTCGTCAAAGTGTGCCCGGACAACACGGAACCTATCGTGAGGGACCGGGGGAAAGCATCGGGTCGCAATACACATAGCAGGGTTGTCTGGGTGGGGACGCAATTTATAGTTTCTTCCTTCTCTATTTGGCTGGAACGGCATAAAAATTGCAGCATTTTCAAGGTGCTACACAACGGCCGATAACAACCCAAATCGCTATGAACCAGCCTTATGCCGCATGTGGCGGAGGAAGCCCGGAGGTAACAGGTCAAAGCAGAACCCGTGGCCGCTGTTTTGAAGCTCCCTGCAGCAAGCTGCAGGGAATGTTCTGCCTTGCGGCAGTGC
>DAOVAK010000672.1 GCA_030671095.1 Deltaproteobacteria bacterium
TTAGGCTTTCAACTCCGGTCTATTAAAAACAACGAAGAGGTCGCCCGATCTTTAGGCATCAATGTGCACTGGGCCAAGATAAAGACCTATGCCATTGCAACTGCCTTCGTCAGTTTGGTAGGGTCATTTCACGCATGCTACATAAAAAACATCGAGCCCGAAGACACCATGAGCCTTGACATATCCATCCTCATCGCCCTTATGGCCATGTTAGGTGGTGCCGGATCTCTATGGGGCCCCATCATTGGTGCGTCTGTTTTGATACCTCTCAAGAGTTATCTCAAGGAATGGCTTGGGGCACAAGCGGGTTTAATCGGGATTGACCTGATTATTTACGGGGGCATCATTATGCTCGTCTCAGCAGTGGAACCCAGGGGAATATGGGGTATTGTGGAGAAGGTCCGCAGGAGGAAGCGAAGATAATGGCACTTCTGGAAGTTCATAGCCTCCACAAGGATTTTGGCGGACTGAAGGCCAATGACGATATATCCTTTAATATGGAAGAGGGGGAGTTGATGGGCCTCATAGGGCCTAACGGTGCGGGCAAAACCACGCTCTTTAATTGCATCGCGGGGTTACACCCTGCCACCTCGGGGCAGATCATTTTCGACGGCCATGATATTACCAAATTCACTGCTCATGAGGTGGCACGACTTGGATTGGCACGGACCTTTCAGGTCTATGTGGCCTCCGGTGACTTGACCGTTGTGGAAAATGTCATGGTCGGGTGCTTCATGCGCACCCGATCCAGTTCCCAGGCCAAGGCTCGTGCTGAGCAGATACTAAAGGACTTTAAACTGCTCGATCTCTCCGATTATCTGCTCAGTGAACTTCCTGTGGCATCTCAAAAAAGGGTCACGATGGCCACGGCCGTGGGTACGGACCCTAAAATTTTACTTCTTGATGAGGTTGCGGCCGGGTTGAACCCCAGCGAGATTGAAGGGATCATGGCTACCATCCGGCACATACACAATGACCTGGAGATTACGGTGATGCTGATTGAGCACGTCATGGAATTGGTTATGAAAATCAGCGACCGCGTAATTGTCCTGGACTCCGGTAGAAAGATCGCTGAAGGGGATCCCAATAACGTTGCCAAAGACACCAACGTAATCAAGGCCTATCTGGGAGAACGGTACGTTCAGGAGCACGCAGCGGAGTTGGCATAGACCATGGCTGAACACATCCTCCAAGTTAAAGATATCAAAGTCCGGTACTCAAGCATACCGGTCATCCATGGTCTCTCTCTAACCGTGGACCCGGGTGAAACCGTCTGTGTGGTCGGAGCCAACGGTGCGGGTAAGTCCACATTTCTGAAGGCCATTATGGGGGCAGTGCGCGTCTTTGATGGCGAGATTCTGTTCCAGAGTCGAGAGATCCAAGATCTGAATACAGAGGAAGTCGTCCGTATAGGTATTACCTATGTACCCGAGGAGAGGATGCTTTTCACCGCGCTCTCCGTGGAAGAGAACCTTTTGCTGGGTGCCTACACTCTAAATGATAAAGAACGGATTCGGGAGAATCTGCAATTCGTTTACAGCCTCTTCCCAATTCTGAGAGATCGCCGAAACCAGGCCGCCCTAACCTTATCCGGCGGCGAGCAACAAATGGTGGCCATAGGACGTGGTCTTATGTCCAACCCCCGGTTATTCATGATGGACGAGCCCTCACTGGGCCTTGCTCCCCGCCTGGTGGACGAGGTGTTGGATACTGTTCGGCGACTCAAGCAGGAGGGTATAAACATCCTGCTGGTTGAGCAGAATGTCAGGGAGGCCCTGGAAATTTCTGACCGTGGGTATGTACTCCAGACTGGAAGGATAGTCCAGGAAGGATCGGGGGAGGAACTCCTCAAGAGCGATACGGTCCGCCAGGCGTTTTTGGGGATCTGATTAGGCTTTGCGGCCCGTCCGTTGTGAGCGATATTATAACCCTTCCTTAAACCTTCTTATAATCCCCTCCAGCTTCCCGAGCGCATGATAGGCATCCTCCATGGATACCCCCTCAAAGTTTACCTGGTCCCCCGGCTTCATCTGTCCCAGAAGAGTCAGGTCCGCGCTGATCACGGTTGCGATTTTCCTGTATCCCCCGGTGACCGTCTCACCCAGAATAATGATGGGCTGGCCATCCCCCGGAATCTGGATAGTGCCTGAGACCACACCCTCTGATATTATCGATTCCTCCATTCCCGCCCTTGTCCGGATTACTGGCCCTGCAAGTCTGATCCCGGTGCGATCCGAGTGAGGCGTTACATTGAAGGAAGAATTGAGAAAGGTCTTTTTCCCTTTCTCCGTAAAATGATCGTCCTGGGGACCGAAGAGGACCCTCAAGACCCAGTTTTTTCCATAG
>DAOVAK010000419.1 GCA_030671095.1 Deltaproteobacteria bacterium
GGATAATACTTCACTTCCCAGTTCATCTCCTTGCCTCCATCATAGAAAATGATTTGCGGGATAATACAACACTTCACACCTGCTTGCGAAAGTCAGTGTCAGAATCGCTTATTTGACATATCTTTTCCAAAAGTCTTTGTATGTCAATAGAAAAGTGATCTGAGAAATGAGGTGATAGAATGATATTGACAGGACTTGTGAAACCGAATATAGGTAGCGTTATTATAATGCAAGACTAAGGTTTCATAATATGAGACAGTCTTCAGGAAAGGCCAATTCAACAGAAAAGGCTTTAGAAATCCTTTTGTCCTTCACACCCTACAATCAAGAAATGGGGACGGTTGAGATTTCCCACAAACTGGGCTTTCACAAAGCGACGGTCTCCAGAATCCTCCACACACTTACCAATTACGGCCTTCTTCAGCAGGACGTGCAGACCAAGAAATTCAGACTGGGCCAATCGGCTATCAATCTCGGATTGGCAGTCAATCAGTCCATCAACAGTGATATGGTGCTCCTGGCCAAGCCATACATCGATGCGCTTCGAGACGCACTTAAAGAGACTGTGGTTTTGGAAGTGGTCTCGGGGAGGAGTGCCGTCATAGCATACGTTGCTGAGGGGCCTGGACCGATACGCATCAAGGGCACCGTGGGGGACAGGCGTCCTGTCCACGCAGCAGCCGGTGCCAAGGCCATCCTGGCTTTTTCCCCACCTGAAATGAAGGAACAGTTTCTCAAAGAAAAGATGAGACGTTTAACCCCAAACACCATTACAGCCCCAAGTGTCCTTCTTGATCAGCTGCAAGAGATCCGGAGACAGGGGTTTGCCATCGATAACGAGGAAGTAAACATCGGTATCAACGCTGTAGGTGCACCCATCTTTAACCATGAGGGAAAACCTGTGGCCGCGGTGGTGGCAGCTGGCCTTTCGCAAGGAATTACTTGGGAAGGCGCCTCACCCATTGTCTCTCACTTGAAGGACACAGCGGCAAAGATTTCGGACCGGCTCTACTACAAAAGTACTCGGAAGCGGGGCGAAAAATTAGAAGAGTAGGCAATAAAGCTGCGCCCATATGGCGAGAGGTCTCTGAGGGGATCTTTGGGATTCATAGAAAGCAAGAGGCATTAGCGATCTGCTTATATAGACACTCATATAGACAACAAGGAGGTAACTGACAATGGCTTATCCGAGCGTCTATCCCACCGGAACGACCATTTTCGATCCCGAGAAATGCTGGAACGGATACACCATATTCCAGGCAAAGGAAGTTGGAGCCCTTGTCATTGATATGAACGGCAATGAGGTCCAGCTATGGAAAGGGCTCCATGGCATGCCCAACAAGCTACTCCCAGGGGGCTTTGTCCTTGGCAACACCGGGGAGAGAAACACTGCATTCGGCATGCAGGACCATCTAGATCTCGTGCAGGTGGATTGGGAAGGGAACATCGTATGGAGATTCAACAAATATGAATACATTGAGGATCCGGGAGAAGAACCGCAGTGGATGGCCAGGCAACATCACGATCACCAAAGAGAAGGCAACCCGGTGGGATACTATGCCCCGGGCATGGATCCCCTAGTAGAGAACGGAAACACCTTTTTACTCTCCCACAAGAATCTTAAGAATCCAATGATAAGCGACAAACCGCTTGTAGATGACACAATCATTGAAGTCACCTGGGATGGGGAGATCGTCTGGGAGTGGATATGCAGCGATCATTTTGATGAAATGGATTTCAGTGAAGAGGCGAAAAACATCATGTGTCGCAATCCCAACTGGAGACCATCTGGAGGAGGCATGGGAGACTGGATGCATATCAACTCCATGTCGTTGCTGGGACCAAACAAGTGGTACGACGCGGGAGATAAACGTTTTCATCCTGATAACATTATCTGGTGCGGCAGGGAGACCGATATCACTGCTATCACAGATAAGGAGACGGGGAAGCTCGTATGGCAGATTGGTCCGGATTATGATAGGACACCGGAGCTGATGGAGTTGGGCTGGATCATCGGCCAGCACCATGCGCACATGATCCCCAGGGGCCTTCCTGGCGAGGGTAACATCTTGATCTTTGATAACGGCGGGTGGGCCGGATACGGAGCCCCTAACCCGGGTTCTCCAACCGGGTTTATGAACGCCCTCAGGGATTATTCCCGTGTTCTGGAGTTTGACCCGACCACACTTAAGATTGTCTGGCAATACACACCCATTGAGGCAGGATTCATAAAACCCGTTGATCTTAACAGGTTTTACAGCCCTTTCATCAGTTCGGCCCAACGCTTGCCCAACGGGAACACCATGATCGTCGAAGGATCGGGCGGTCGCATTTTCGAGGTGACACCAGAGCATGAAATCGTCTGGGAATACATTAGCCCTTACTGGGGCCAGTTGATGGGAATAAACATGGTCTATAGGGCCTACAGGGTCCCCTACGAATGGGTCCCACAGCTTGATAAGCCTAAGGAGACAGCCATTGAGCGTATTGATGTGAGGACGTTTAGACTCACGGGCGCAGGAGAGATGGGTCCACAGAGAGTCACAGAGGTGGAAGACGTGGTTCCATACAGAGGTGATTCGGCCCTGTGTGTTATAACAGATGTTGAAGAGTAAATTAAAAAGAGGACGATTTGGTCTTCGACGCATTAGTCCGTGGAGGTCGTAAGCCTCCTGGAAAGCAGGAGGCTCGTCTGGATAGAGTTAACCTTAAATAATAAAGGAGGTCAAAGATGAAAAAAAGGTTCTCAAAAATCATGGTGGGTTTATTCATTTCTTCTTTAATCATGGTAACCTTTAGCGTGCCTGCTTGGTCGGCAGATAAATACGAGCTAAGATATGCCAGTGAGTATCCGGACAAACACCCGACAATAAGAAATGGTATCTTGCCCTGGATAGAGGAGGTTAAGAGGCTTAGTGGCGGCCGATTGGTGATCCATTTTTTCAATCCAAATGCCATAGCTCCTAATAGAAAGGTCTACGACGCTCTTGTAGCTGGTTCGATCGACATGACAGGATCTCCGTCTCATTGGGTTCACGGTAAATTCCCCTTGAATACGGTCATCCAGACACCCCTCATTTTTAATGGCGCTGAGGCTGCCAGCCTTACTACCTGGGATATGTATAATTTATACCCGGCGTGGCGGAATGAGTTTAAGGACATAAAAGTGTTGTGGCAATGGGGAAGCGCAACTTTTAACCTCCACACGACGAAAAAGATGGTACGCACGCTGGATGACTTAAAGGGTATGAAGATAATCGGCATTAATCCCCAAATACGGGAGATACTTAAAAAGCTTGGGGCGAACCCTATTCCAATGACACCCCAGGATTCATATCTGGCTTTGGCAAGAGGCATGGCAGAAGGTATGGCTTTCCCGATAGCGCCATGTAAGGCTTTCAAAATCACCGATGCAGCGAAATACCATACCATAATTGATGCAATGTGTGATCCTTTCTATGGCGCTATAAATATTAAGAAATGGAACAGCCTGCCTCCTGATCTGCAAAAAATACTAACAGACACGACCGGTAGAAAATTGTCTCAAATCTGTGGCAAGACACTCGACGAAGGGTCCATTGAGGATTCCGCGTGGATGAAAAAGAAGGGTCATAAATTTTATATTTTACCAACAGCCGAAAAAAAGAGATGGGTCAATAAGATCCAGGACATGCATGAAGAGTGGA
>DAOVAK010000654.1 GCA_030671095.1 Deltaproteobacteria bacterium
GAAGGGCCTGAATTTGAGTCCATCGTCTCTTTCGGTTCTATGTGCCTTAACACCGATCTTGCCTCCGTTATCAGAGCAGCTGAACTCACCAATCGGTACGGCTTGGACTGCGACTCTACCGGTAGGACGATTGCTTTCGCCATGGAACTTTATGAAAGAGGAATTATTACCGACAAAGACGTTGGCTTTTCTTTGAGGTGGGGAGACTCTCAAGCCATAATCAGAATGGTTGAGCTCATCGCCAAGCGGGAGGGCTTTGGTAATATTTTGGCAGAGGGTGAACTAAGGGCTGCTCAAGAAATTGGCAGGGGAGCTGAAAAGTTCGCTCTGACCATAAAGGGCCTGGAGCTTCACGAGTCCTTCCGTGGAAGTGGTGCCGGACATGCTTTAGGTCACTCCACTTCTACCAGGGGTTCAGACCACCTCAGGAGTAGCCACCATGCTGAACACGATCTCAGCTCAGAGGAAGCTGAGAAGTTCTATGGATACAGGGAAGCGGCTGATCGGAGCGTTTATGAGCATAAGGAAAAGCAGGTCATTTATAACGAATACAGTGCAGCCTTGGCGGATATGCTGGAGGTCTGTAAGTTCTTCGGCCACTGGGCTTCTCCCTATTGTATCGACGCTGATCTTTTTGCCGAAGTTTTTTCCGCAGCTACCGGCATCAAAATGAGTGGAAAAGACATGCTCAAAGCAGCTGAGAGAGTTTACAATGTGGAAAGAGCCTTCATTGTCAGGGAAGGGGCGAGGCGCAAGGACGATTATCCTCCGGACCGAGAGTTTGAGGACCCTCTTCCTTCGGGACCCATGAGGGGTTCAGTACTGGATCGGCGCAAATACGATGCACTGCTGACCCGGTATTATATAGCTCACGGTTGGGACAAAAAAGACGGAATTCCCACCCGTGAGAAGTTGGAGGAGCTTGAGCTCAGAGATGTAGCCAAAGCTCTAGAAAAAGCCTTAAGAGAAAAGGTTTAACAATAGGGAGGCGTGCGAATGAGAAAGATAAGGGTTGGACTCATTGGAGGCGGATTTATGGGACGAGTTCATGCAGAAGCCCTAAGGAGACTGGGGTGGGTGGAAGTTATGGCCCTGGCCAAGCGAAAACGTGCTCGAGAAAGAGCTGATGAGCTAAATATTCCCCTGGCTTATCAGGATTATCGTGACCTTATTAGGAGTGATGAGGTAGAGGTAGTTCATATTCTCACCCCCAACGTTTTACACTACCCCATGGCCAAAATGTGTATCGAGCAAGGTAAACATATTGTGTGCGAAAAACCTTTAACCGTGAACAGTAAAGAGTCAGCTGAGTTAGTGAGAATGGTCAAGGAAAAGGGCCTAGTGAACGTGGTTTGCTATAACATGCGCTATTATCCTTTAGTAAAAGAGGCAAAAGCTTTGGTCGAATCAAACGAGATCGGGTCAATTAGACTAGTCCATGGAGCATATCTTCAGGACTGGCTTTTCTATGACACCGACTACGACTGGAGAGTAGAAGCAAATCTTGGCGGAAAGTCTCGAGCAGTGGCAGATATTGGTTCTCACTGGCTGGATATGGTCCAGCACATTACACACCAAAGCGTCGTTTCCGTTTTTGCAGACCTCACCACATTCCTTCCCTATCGAAAGAGGTCAAAAGGGGGGTCTGAAACTTCCACTCCCCAAAGGCTAGATGATGAGGATTGTGAACAAGTTAAGATAGATACAGAGGATCACGCAACAGTACTCCTCAGGTTCGACAGGGGAGCAAAAGGTGTTTTCATAGTCTCTCAGGTGAGTGCAGGACGCAAAAACATGATTCATTTTGAAATCAATGGGTCCAAAAAGTCGATTGCCTGGAATGGGGAAAGACCGAACGAGATGTGGATAGGTGAGAGGGGAAGCATCAATGGTCAGTTCCTGAAAGATCCAGCGCTGATGTCCGAAGAGACAAGAGAATATGCTTCAGTTCCGGGGGGAGCAGCCGAGGGCTATCCAGATACTTTCAAGAATCTATTTCACAAGGTATATACCTGGATAGCTGAAGGCTGCGGTTCCACTGATAGAGAGCCTCCTTTTCCAACTTTTTTGGACGGACATAGAGAGATTTTGATTGTGGACGCGGTACTGAAAAGTCAATCTGAGGGAGAGTGGGTTAAGGTGGGACGGCCCTCTTGACAAAAAACAAGCAATGGATATATTAATGGTATGCAAGATGAATATCAGAATCCCACACGATAAGGTCCGCTCCAGAAAAACCATAAGGAAGACAAGATTTTGAATAAGAACACTCTCTACTCCATTTTGAGGGAGAAAATAGTGTTAGCTGACTACAAACCGGGTCAGATACTAAAGGAAAAAAAACTAATGGAGGAATTTGGCATAGGAAGGACCCCTCTAAGAGAACTTCTAATTCGCCTTGATGCTGAAGGTTTGGTTGAAATAGGTCCTTACAGTGGAGCTTATGTT
>DAOVAK010000451.1 GCA_030671095.1 Deltaproteobacteria bacterium
CCCGAAGCCCAAGTGATAGTCATTACTGGCCATGGTGATATGGAGTCGGCTATCGAAGCCCTCAAGCTTGAGGCCTCTGATTTCCTCAACAAGCCGATTAGAGACGAGGCACTTATGATCGCCATCAAGCGCGCTCAGGAAGTGTTGTGGATGAGGCAGAAGCTAAAGGAATATACGAGTAATCTGGAGGCTAGGGTTAAGGACGCAACAGAGGAATTGAGAGAGGTGTATGACTTTCAAAAAAACCTTATCGAAAGCTCAATTGATGCCATCATTGGTATAGATCGGAAGGGGACCATCCTCATCTTCAACGAGGCAGCCGAGAGACTCACGGCCTACAAGAGTGAGGAGGTGATAGGCCATAAGCACATTACCCAGATATATCACCCTCCCGAGGTGGCACGTGAGATCAAGAAGGAAATGTACGATCCTGACTGCGGAGCCATGGGCAGGGTGGAAGATCTAGAGGTGGAGGTTCTATCCAAGAATGGTGACAGGGTGCCTATCCGTCTCTCAGCCACTCTGCTCTATAAGGACGGAGAAGAGATTGGCAGTGTGGGCTTCTTCCAGGATTTAAGGAAGATCAAACTACTACAAAAGGAGTTGATAGAGCGGGAACGGCTTTCAGCTGTGGGGCAAACGGTCGCGGGTATGGGCCATTATATTAAGAATATCTTAAACGGCCTTGAGGGCGGAATTTACATGGTGAATACGGGACTGAAAAAGGAAAAGCAACCTCTGTTGACCAAAGGGTGGGGTATCGTCCAGAACAACGTGGCAAAGATCTCGGACCTGGTCATGGATATGCTGACTTATTCCAGGGAACGTGAACCCGAACTGGAATCCTGTTCCCCAAACGATATTGCCCAGGACGTTTTTGACCTTATGGATGAGAAGGCCAAGAAATCTAATATCAAATTGGTTAAGGATTTTGATCCGTCCATAGACATATGTTTTCTCGATCCCGCTGGCCTACACCGGTGTCTACTAAACTTGGTCACCAATGCCATAGATGCTTGTGTTTTTGATGGCAATAAGGAAAAGGATTGGTCTGTCATCATAAAGACCCAGAAAGAGGGGGATGGGATTCGATTCGATGTGGTGGATAATGGGATGGGTATGACAAAAGAGATTCAGGAAAAGATATTTGAACACTTTTTCTCCACAAAAGGCTCAAAAGGGAGTGGATTCGGACTGCTTGTAACCCAGAAGACGATTGAGGAACATGGTGGTAGGGTTAGCTTTGAATCAGACCCTGGTAAGGGCACCACCTTTTCCCTGCATCTACCGTATAGGAAAGAAATATAAGGAGTTACAAATCATGGCAAAGAAGGTCCTGATCGTGGATGATGAGCCTGAGGCAATAGATTTCGCCTCTGCCGTTCTGGAAGAGAATGGCTATCTAGCCATAGGTGCTGAGGACGGTGTAGAAGGCATGGAGAAGGTAAGGGCTGAAAAACCGGATCTCGTTCTTTTGGACATCATGATGCCAGGGAAAGGGGGGATTGCCATGTATCGTGATCTCAGAAAGGATGAGGAGACCAGACACATTCCTGTGATTATTATCACCGGGGTTGCCAGAGGTCAGCGGTTTGAGGAAAGCATGATGAGAAAAGACCCTGACATCCCTCTCCCTGACGGGTATATTGAGAAACCCATGAAGCCGGAAGGTTTGCTTGAGCTGGTCGGGGAATTGCTAAAATAAAGAGAGGACCCCCTGACCCTATCCCTGGCCGGGCAATCCTCATATGTCAAACTTCCGCGTTTAAGCTAATCCTCTCTCCACCTTGATCCGTTCATGCAGTTGGGCGAAGTTCTCCGGGGCGGCCTTTTCGGATCTGCGTGTGATTGAGATGGCTTCAGTGGGGCAAGATACTGCGCACACACCACAGCCAATGCACCAATTCAGATCCACTTTCGGCTGATCATCCACCATCTCCACCGCGTCCACGGGACATATTTCTGCACAGGCCCCACAGCCGATGCACTCGTCATAGTCGGTTGCACGCGTAAAATATACGGCCATCAAGGCATCCCGAGGGATCTTGCGCCGCCTGATTATGCCCACATTCCAACAGTAGTGTCCACAACAGTTACACGTGTGCTTGATTTGACCTTGGGTATTGTCCACCATGTGGACTAAACCCTCTTTCTCGGAATCTTGAAGAATTTGGCGGGCCTCATCCTTCGAGATCTCGCGGGCAAGACCCCTGTCAATCACGAACTCGGCCAGCTCGTCGTACTTCAGGCACACCTCTATGCTGTGCTGGCAATCCGTTCTGCCAAGAATTTTGGCAGACATGCGGCACGGACAATGAGCCACTGCAATTTTGGTGGTTGCATCCACAATGGGACCCATCTGCTCATGGGGTAAGACGCCTTGCATGGAGACATCAACGGACAAATTAGCTGGGCTATACTTGAAGGATTTGGTGGGCACACCGCCGTAAATCTCCCCGGTGGTGGGCACGGTAAAGTATTTGAGGATCAGCCTGGCCATGCGCTTCGCCTGCTCGTCTTGCTGGCCGCCCCAGAAAAAGGACTGGGGCATGCCGTAACCTACCTGGAGCAGGGCATAGCCCTTTTCTCCTGCCGGGGTCGTAGAAGTGAAAAGTACGTTGCGGCTGGCAAGGGACTCCACGGCCTCTGCCACGGTGGACTCGGGCAGGTCTGCGCGCGCGGCAATGGTTTTCATATCCACCACTTCCAAGGGCGCCAGGTCATTGGGGATAGCCAGGGCAACCTGGGCCTCAATGGGACTGTAGGCCTCCTTAAGAAGTTCTACAAGGGCCTCACTAAATGGGTATCCCATGATCAGGTCTTTCAGATGGTTTGCCAAGCGGACATAGACATCGTCCATATCAGTTCCTCCTTACGAGCGAATTTCGTTTATCCCAACCTGCGCAGCTCAACAGGATCATAATGTCACTGCTCAGCCCTCAAAATCAAGACCAAATATCGGGTTAGGCCGAAATTTGGTAACGTTCAAAACTGTTGGCGCATGATGTTGTTTATTCGGAGGCAATGCCGGTCTTCGAAAGGTGATATCTCAAAAAAATTCCACCCAAACTGCGCAGTGGTCTGATCTTTGGGGCTTTACGCCCATATCCTTATCACAGAATTATCCGTTTTTATTTAAGAAATCTTCCTCAAAGCCTCAAAGATCAGGCCACCGCCTATGAGCGAAATAGATATCACCTTGAGGAGATTGGCATTGCCGGAGAATGGGCTAGTCAACGATCACTTACGTTTCCAATGACTGTGCCAACACTTTCGAACTTTACTAGAAATAAGGGCGTTTCAATTATCTTTCCTTCCAGTCATGAAATTCCACCCATAGGATAGCCCCCAACTCCACATCCTTTTCCTCGCCTAGATACTTCATTTTTTCAGAAGTGTTGAGTGCCGCAAAGCCCCACCAACCGGATTTTGG
>DAOVAK010000122.1 GCA_030671095.1 Deltaproteobacteria bacterium
ATGGCATTTTCCGGGCAGATCTGTGCGCATACAGAACAGCCCGTACAGAGGTTCTTGTCAATGGCCACCTGATCCCCGTCCAGATACATGGCAGGGCAGGCGAGTTGATTGATGCAGACACGGTGGTCCTTGCATTTGTTGAGATTCACATGAAAGGGCCTGGTCCTCTTTCTCTCACCAATAGCCCTTGCAAAAAGAGGGCAATATTCCCTGGATATGATGACTGAAATGCCGTCAAAACCCATTGAGGCCTTAACCGCCTCGATGGTCTTTTTCACCTTAAGGGGTCGCACCACATGGACGTCTTCTACCCCGCAGCCTCGCACCACACCTTCGATGGAGACTCGGGTCCGCTCAACGCCCAAGGGTGCAGTATCCACACCCGGGTGGGGTTGGTGACCTGTCATGGCCGTGGTGCCGTTATCCAGAATCACCAGTGTAAATTTGTGGTTGTTATGCACGGCATTGATCAGTCCAGTGATGCCTGAATGAAAGAAGGTGGAGTCGCCGATGAAAGAAACCACCTTTTGATCCGTGGCCTGCGCAAATCCGCAAGAGGAACTAACGGATGATCCCATGCAGATGAGGAAATCTGCCATGGAAATGGGCGGTAAGACTCCGAGAGTGTAGCAACCGATATCAGAAGGATGAATGGTATCCGTGCCATAGACCTGCTTTACCGCATAATAGGTGGCCCTGTGCGGACAGCCGGCGCATAGGTTGGGCGGTCTTCCCGGAAGCTCCGGTAAATCGGACATGTCCACCGTGGCGGAGCCCTTGTAATCCACTTGAAAAAATTCAGCAATGGCCTCTCTGACCATACGGGGATCATATTCGAATAGACGCGATAGTTCCCCCACGCCCTTCCCTTTAATGGACAACGTAAGACCGTTTTCCTGCGCGATAGCCTTCAGGTCGTTCTCCACAACCGGTTCCAGTTCTTCCACCACCAAAACCTTTTCCACTTGGCTCAGGAATTTGGCACACAGGTTTTTGGGCAAAGGCCAGGAGAACCCAAGCTTAAGAATACGTACCTTATCAGTGATGTTGAGATCGGACAACGCGTCTCTCACATAATTCATACTCACGCCGTTGGCCAGAATACCCCACTTCCCGCCACCTTGTATCTCATTGTAGGGGGACTTCTCAGACTTGCCAAAGGCCCGATCAAATTTATCCAGCAACTCTTTGTGCAATCTTCTGGAGACGGCTGGCACAGCCACCCAGTGAAAGGGATTCTTTTCGAATACGGCCTTTGATTTGATGGGCCTTAACTTTCCCAATTTCACAGAGCCCCTGATATGGTTGAGCCTTGTGGTGGTTCTGAGGAGAATGGGAAGATCGAGGGCTTCAGACAGATTAAAAGCAGCCACAGTCATGTCCTTCATTTCCTGGGTGTTGGTTGGCTCAAGCATAGGGAGTGCAGATAACCGGGCGTAGTAGCGGTTGTCCTGCTCGTTCTGACTAGAAAACAGAGAAGGATCGTCAGCATTGACGATAACCATCCCCCCCTTGACACCCTCATAGGCGAGTGTCATCAAGGGATCCGCAGCCACATTCAAGCCCACATGCTTCATGGTCACCATGGTCCTGAGACCGGAGACCGCAGCACCGGCCCCCACCTCTAAAGCCACCTTTTCATTGGTAGAGTACTCGAAGTACAGCTCTCTTTTTTCCCGGCTGATATTAAAGAATTGTTCCGGGATCTCAGAAGATGGCGTTCCAGGATAGCAGGTTGCAAAAGCCACACCCGCCTCCAGGGCCCCGCGGGCGATGGCCTCGTTGCCCAAGAGGAGTAGTTCTTTTCCCGGAGAATCTATAAGTAGTTTGTGCATATCTTCCCCCTAAAAAAGTGAATGGTGAGTTCCACAAGCCGCCATAGACTTTTGTCTCTTTCTTGTAACGGCAAGTTGGAGCTATTAACATGGAGTGACGGCGTATTGCAGCAGAAGAGAAAACAAACCTTTTCTATCCCCATCACTCCAATGCAGCCGTCGTAGCGGCTGCGAAGGCCTTAATCTCATTCCTACCCATCGGGCTTCAGCTATTAACTGCTTTTAAAGGTCTCAGAGATTCCCCCAAATTTTTTCCGTAACTTGGGTTTTTCAATCTTACCGGTAGGATTTCTCGGGACATCATCGAAGAAGATCTTTCTGGGTCTTTTATATCTTGGAAGAGATTCACAGTATTGATGCACTTCCTCCTCATTCATCTCTTGCCCCGGTTTCAGCTTTATAATGGCGGCCCCCATCTCTCCCAGACGTTCATCCGGAATGCCAATGACCGCCGCATCCTGGATCTTCTCGTTTTCCATGAGAAAATCTTCTATTTCCACGGGGAAGATATTCTCCCCGCCGGTGATTATCACGTCCTTTTTCCTGTCCACGAGCCAGATGAACCTATCCTCATCAAAGCGTGCCATATCTCCGGTCAGGAGCCATCCATCTATCATCGTTTTTTCTGTGGCCTCGGGATTCTTGTAATATTCCTTCATCACACCGGGTCCCTTGACCATGAGTTCCCCGGTTTCTCCCTTCGGAACTTCCTTCAAGGCCTCATCCACGATTCTGCATTCCCAATCAAAGCCCGGTTTACCTATGGAGCCAATTTTATGAAGATTTTCCATCCCCAGATGGACACACCCTGGCCCAGTCGATTCACTCAACCCGTAGTTTGTATCGTATTCGTGATGAGGAAAGACCTTTTGCCAGTTCTTGATGAGGCTGGGTGGCACGGGCTGAGCACCGATATGCATCATTCGCCACTGATCTAGCTTATAGTCCTCAAGTTTGACCTGACCCGTCTCAATGGCCACCAGAATATCTTGGGCCCACGGTACGAGCAAAAAGACGATCGTGCATTGTTCTTCCGACATCGCCTCCAGAATCCACTCGGGACGAATCCCCTTTAGAATGACGCCTTTTGCACCCACGATAAAATTTCCGAACCAGTGCATCTTTCCCCCCGTATGATAGAGCGGGGGGATACAGAGGAAGTTGTCTTCGTAGGTCTGGTTATGATGGCGGTTTTCGTTCACACAGGCGAACTCCAGATTCCTGTGGGTGAGGAGTATGGGTTTGGGTGTGCCGGTGGTGCCGGACGTGAAATAGAGAGCAGCCTCGTCAGTGAGCTCTACAGGAATCCGGGGATCGTCTGTTGACCCGATCTCCAAGAACGCTTCAAACTGCTCTGCATAATCCGGCCTGGAATCCCTAGGCCCCACAAAGAGATAGTCCTTGATGGTCTCAAGATCACCTTTAATGGTGTCGATACGGTCAACAAATTCCTCACCAAAGATCATGGCCTTGGCTTCAGCGATATCTGCACAGTATTTGATGTCCTGGGCGAGAAAACGAAAGTTCAAAGGCACGGCCCAGGCCCCGGTTCTCAGGATGCCGAAATAGATGGGGAGCCATTCGAGGCAATTCATGAGAAGGTGAATGACCTTGTCTCCCTTTTTTATCCCTTTGGCCATCAGGGCGTTAGCCGTCCTGTTGGCCATCTCATCAAACGCCTTCCACGTGATCACCCTCCTGCTGGCCTTGGCCGGTTCTCTTTCTATGAGGGCGATTTCCTCCCCAAACATCCTGGCATTTCTGGCCAATATCTCCGCGATGATCATCTTTTCGCTCCCGGTAAAAGCTACATTTTAGCTATTAGGAATGATACTCAGCAAGATGGGCCTTGGCTATGGGCAAAAAGGGCGAACTTTTGTATTTCTCTAAGAATTCCTCAAGAATTTTCTTGGATCTATCTTTTTGGTTATCGAGCCTGTAAACACGGGCAAGGCTGAGCATGGCCTGTTCTTTAAAAAAATCGTTTGGCCCGTCCACCACCTGGCTCAGACTCTCAATGGCGCTTTCAAATTCTCCATTGGCTTCGTAACAGGCTGCCAACGCCAATCTAGCCAGAGACTGATAGGGTGAATTATCAGGGACTTTATCCAGGAACTCTAGGTACAACCCAATAGCCTCATCATATTTTCTCTCAGCCATCCTGAGATAGGCCAGCTCGGGAAGGGCCAGGCGGCTTACTTTTGACATCCCATACTTATCAATGACCTTCTGAAACAACTCGGCAGACTCTTTCAAGGCCTCGGCATCCTTTTCCGGACCCGCGTTCTCAGCAAGGATATAGTAGGCCGTGTTGTACGTGGTCTGTCCCTTTTTGTCCATATAGCCCTTAAAGGTGGTTATGCCCAGGTAGATGATAAGACCGGCAGCCACGGCCCCACCCAGATAGGTGAACTGTCGGGAATGTTCTCTGATAAAAAGGGCTGCCCTGCCCGAGAAAGTAAGAAATTCATCCGGTTCTTTTAAAAGCTGTTTGCGGGTGACTTTTTTCTTTGCCATGATCTGATTGTCCTATTTTACTTAAGTTATTAATTCGTTTAACAAAAGCCTTTAACGGGGTCAAGGTAAAAAGATTGAAGCCGGTCGCCGGGCTCCAGGGGTTGGCCGGAACAATTCAGATAAGTCTTCATTGCCCCATTGGAGAGCGCTCGGTTAAAAAGATTCCTTGTATTTTGCCTTTCAAGACCTGATAATTAATTCTGAAAAGCGGTCACTTCACCGTCTAAAGGTGTCATTTCCTTTTGCGATCAACTGGAAACACCAACTCTAAGCGATAATGACCTATACGGAAACATTCTTGAATTACCTCCATTCTCTCCCTGATGCCCTCATCTATCTCTTGCTGGGTCTGAGCGCATACGTGGAAAACATATTTCCACCTATTCCCGGAGATACCATTACTGTTTTTGGGGCCTTCTTGGTGGGAAATGGTAGACTGGATTTTTTCGGGGTCTACATCTGCACCACCCTGGGCAGCCTGCTGGGCTTTATGACACTGTTTTGGCTGGGGCTCTACCTGGGACGCCGCTTCTTCATAGAGAAAGACTACAGGTTCTTAAAGGCAAAGGATATTATTAAAGCGGAAGAGTGGTACCGAAAACATGGTTACCTCCTTGTGGCTTTCAATCGTTTTCTTCCCGGGATCCGCTCCGTCATATCATTGGCAGGGGGTATATCGAGATTAAAGGTCATGGGCGTCGCCCTTCTGGCGCTCTTGAGTTGTGCGGTGTGGAACCTGATCTGGATATTGCTGGGTTACGTATTGGGAACCAACTGGGAGGTATTTGAGGCAAGGGCCTCTGCGATCTTGACGAGATACAATATCATTGTCCTCTTTTTTGTCGCCCTGGTTGTTATCTTCATTGTGATCAGAAAAAAGTATCGAAAAGAAAGCTGATCGATAAAGCCCCTCCATTCACAGTCACTTTAGTTCACCTCTATTTTAGATAGAAGAAATCCTCCTCAAAACCTTTTTTACCCTCATAGCGCTCCACGAGAGAGCGGCGGTATTTTTCGTAATAATCCATGTCGGGATGAATGCCACACCTCTCCATGGCCTCCCGAATGGAGTCCATGGTGGGCGGGCATCCTTTCACAAAAACCGCCTCTCTGATGTTTGTGTCTTTTCGGTTGGCTTTGATCATGCAGTTGCCCAGGAGAAGGGTACTTCTCGCTCTCCCCGAAGGCCTCATTGCTTTTCCGGTCAGGATTTCGATCTCATTGAACGGGACACCCTGATGGGCTGACATGACCATGACAAGGACGGGGCTGTAAAGTCCTGAGCACCCCGTGCAAAGGGTTTTGTCATACTTGGGGATGGAAATCCCCTGTATGCCCATCCTTTCCCACGCCCTGGGGCCCGTATTATCGTCAAGCCATCGGTTGTCCCACTTGAGAGGGCGTTTCAACGCCTCGAGGGGTGTTCCCCGGAGGTGCCATTGTTCCAGGTCGAGTGATCGGGCATGTCGGTCAGCGTATGCTTTGATATGTGGGACATCTGATGGATCAAGACCGGCAAGGGCTGCACCCACGGCGTCTACGCCCAGAGAGTCTTTCGAGGCCACGAGGGCATTCATCCGCACGGCCTTTCCCATATAAAAAGGACCTTTTTCGAGACCGTAGATACCATCAAGCACGGTAAGGGCTGGCCTCAACTTCTCCACGAAAAGGGAAAGGTAATGATCAAGGGACTGGTCGGGCCTGTGGCAAAATTTTCTGGATTTAATGGAGAGGCAGCCCTTCAGATTCTTCATTCCCAGGGAAAGGATGCCCTGATTGTGCGTTTTAAGGGCCGGCATATTGATCAGGAAGTCTGCCTGCAGGGCCGGCTTAGAGACTTGCAAGGTGAATCCACCGAAATCCACATTCTCAAAGGGCTCCCGGAGGATATCCAGCAGCGTCACACCATAACGCTCCGTGAGTTTGTGATAGCCCAGGGCCTCGTATATGCGTCCTGTTCCCACACCAAACCGCTTGCCGTGGGCCGATCCTTCGCCGATGGTGATCTTCTCCACGCCACGCTCTTTGAGCAGGAAGACCATGTCATGGACAAGTCTGGTGGTGGTGTAGACCCCATAGAGCGGCATGGGATATTTATCATCCCAGGCCACTAAGTTGGGTTTGATAAAGACATGGTGATGGGTGGCCAACGCATCCAAGCCGCCGCACAGATCCAGTAATCCTCTAAGGGAGTTGGGAGATTTTTCGTACTGCTCAAGCGCTACAACGGGTTTATTCATAAAGTCGACCCTTTGCCCGCTTTCATGATCCGCGCCAGTTCCAGCATGCTTTTTGCTGTCTCCCTCGCCGTCTTCAGTCCATATTCATCCTTTAACACCTGCTTCCTGTCCTTGGGATCGAACTCTCCTGTACCTGAAAGACTTGATACACCACCGCCTCCAAACGTGGCCATGGTACCCGTAGTGGCGATCACCATCTGGAAAGTCATAAACGCCCAATGGATGCTGTTTAGGGTGGTCTCGATACCCGTATTTCTGAACCAGCCCACGGCAATGGCTCCACCCACCTTATGTTTCAACTTGCCCCCGTAATGTTTGCCATGAATGAAGCAGCGCAGGCGGTCCAGGGCAGAAGCCAGACGGCCTGACAGTCTGCCCAGATAGACCGGGCTGGCAACCATCAGGGCGTCCGCTTCAAGGACTTTGGGGAAGAGGTCCTGGATGTCGTCCTCTACAGAGCAGTAACTTCCTTCCCTCTGTTTGGCCATACACCAGTTGCAGTGGATACAATCTTCGATCTTCTTGTCATGAAGCGTGAAGACTTCGGTTTTTACGCCATCCTGCTCAACAGCCTTCAGCCCCTCCCTCAATATCAACTCCGTGTTCGAGCCTTTGATTGGGCTTCCACAAATGCCTAAGAAATGTATCATTGCTCCCTCCCACAATGCGAATTTTGTGCATGCAGTCTGTGAATTTTTACTGGTTTACTTCACATTTGATAGATACAACGAAAGAGGGCACGAATACAAGGGAATTGATCTTTGTCA
>DAOVAK010000365.1 GCA_030671095.1 Deltaproteobacteria bacterium
CGTGATCAAGCCCGCGGCTCAAGTTGTAGATGACATGGGCGATTTCCTGATGACCAAGCAATGGTTCGTGGATTCCGATGACCCGTTCCGCCGCAGCCCTTCGGTGATAAGCTACGATCGTGAGGTCGACCGGATTGTAAAACAGGACGCCCGTGTATGGATCGCCGGCCTGGGTGATGAGGGTGGATCGGGCTCCTGGGTGGCCGCTGCAATGAAGCAGTTCGGTCGCCCCAAGAAAGAGGAGCTTGTCAAGTACGAGCAGTTTGTGGACCGTGTCCTGTGGGGCGGCATTCAGTACAGCGAAGGCGAGCGGAAATACGGAGTACGCAAAAGCCTTTTCTACTATGCGCCGCAGGACATGCCCCAAGGGTATTATGACAGTTCGTTCAATTGGGGAACGTGGACGAGTTGGGACAGAGAAGGAGCCGAGTCGGTCGGTCGCTCCTATAACTACCCGCATGTGGCAGCCGCCTACTGGTCGATGTATCGTCTGGCGCGCAACTACTCAGGTCTCGTCATCAGCCATTCTTGGGAATGGTTTTTAGAGCGCGCCTACCAAACCAGCCTGGCCATGGTGAAGTTTGCTCCAAGGTACGCACGGCATGGACAGATGGAGGGAACCATCTACCTCATCATTTTTCGCGACCTTGAGCGTGAGGGGTGGTCGGAACAGGCAGCCGCCATGGAAGCCGTGATGAAAAACCGTGCAGGTATCTGGAAAGATGGAACCTATCCCTTCGGCAGCGAGATGGCCTGGGATTCCACCGGTCAGGAAGAGGTCTATGCCTGGTGCCGGCACTTCGGCTATGACGATAAAGCCTCGGTGTCGCTCAATTCCATTCTCGGCTACATGCCCACGGTGCCGCACTGGGGCTACAATGGGAACGCCCGCCGCTACTGGGATTTTTTGTACGGCGGCAAACTGAGACGGATCGAGCGTCAGCTCCACCACTATGGATCGGGCCTCAATGCTATTCCCGTTCTCACTGAGTACCGCGATCATCCTGAAGACTATTACCTGCTCCGCGTCGGATACGGAGGCATGATGGGTGCTCTGTCGAACATCGACCAGGAAGGATTTGCCTCGGCGTCATTCCATTCCTTTCCCTCCACACTCAAGTGGGACGCCTACTCCGGCGATTACGGCCCCAATTTCTTCGGCCACGCCATCAACACAGCCACCTACGTGGTCGATCATCCCGAGTTCGGGTGGCAGGCATTCGGCGGTAATGTAATAATCGAGGGAGAAGTCGTCAAGGTCAAGCCACTCGACTCCTTCCGCAGGCGCGTTTATGTTGCGCCTTATGGTCTATGGCTGACGCTTGAATCCGGCATGTTCGAGAACGTAGAAATCAACACTAAAAACAAGACGGTCCGGCTGGGCTTCGCAGACGCCACTCAGCATACACGGACAGCCCGCCTGTGCATCGAGCAGCCGGCGAAGATCGAAGGGATGGGCGTATTCAGGCCCAGTGGGAACTTTGTGAAGGAACGAGGTGCTTATATCGTATCGCTCAAGACCGGAATAACGTGGGTTGAGTTGAGAAATAGTCGCTGAGGGATTTCTTCATTTTTCTTTAAGGATCTGAATGATGCCTTTGCTTTTCATCAGGGTTTCGATCTCCTTGATAGAACGGGGAAGTCCGGCGGTTAGATTCTCACAGCCATCTTCGGTGATGAGTACAGTATCCTCGACCCTTACGCCCAGGTTTTCATCTGCAAAAACCGCCAGGATGTCGCATGCAAAAACCATCCCAGCCTTCAGCGGCTCTCTTCCTGGACTTCCTCCTACGTCGTGGACAGCCATGCCTACATAGTGGCTGCATCCTCCACCTCTCCTTGTCATGATTCTGAACGCATCCTTGGATAAATCATAGCCTTTCTCACGCAATATCTCTTTGACCTTCTCGTTGACCTCCTGGCAGGTGATGCCTGGCCGGTAGAGGGAGATGCAGGCTTTCTCGATTTCGTAGCAGGCCTCGTAGATTTCACGCTGCCGTGGGGTGAACTTGCCGTTGGCCGGGTATGAGATGGAAATGTCGACATCATAATAGCCGACGTCGGGGCCTGCATCGACCACCAGAAAATCACCGTTTCCCAGGAGACGGTTGTATTTGTGATAATGGAGGTAGGGGTGGTTTTCTTCCGAACTGATAATGGGAATATAGGCCATATCCCGGACGCCCTCCTTCCGGCACATGTATTCATACAGAGCCGCCACTTCATATTCATACACGCCCGGCCGCGTGGCCTTCATCATTTCGATAAGAGCCTTCACTCCGATACGGCCGGCTTTCCGGATCACTTCGATTTCCGCTGGCGACTTTATCTTCCGGAGATTCCAGATCATCGGAGAGCAGTCTTTGATCTCTACCTGAGGGAACCTGCGTTTCAAATGTTGTACGAATTGAAGCTCGCGTGTGAGCCTTCCATCCCAATCGTTGAAAATCATATTCGCTTTGAGCGTGTTAAATTTTTCATTCGAACATTCCCGCATCAGCTCTTCTGGTTTAAAAGATGTATAGATTACCTTCACTTGATCGGCCAGGCGGGCCAGCCGGGAAGAAAACTGCTCGATGGGATAATGTCTCTCGATTCCTGTGTAATCCACGGGATTGCGGACTAATTCGAGGGAGATGTTTTCGCCTTTGGCTTTTCTCTCTGTGACCGTGAAAAACAGGGTGCTTGTTTTTCTGACTCCGTTAATGATGAGGATGGAGTTGGGGATTTCCACTCCACAAAAATACATAAAATCATTATTTTGGAAAAATTCCTTATACCCGACGACGTCCCGGGCTCCCAAAATGACAGCAATTCCGCCCGGGATCACCGCCATGAGTTTTTCTCTGCGGGCGGCGTACTCAGATTTTTCGAACAACAAGCCTGCGGATAATGTGGATGCACAAAAGACCAGCATTAAAGATACGGCAAAGCTCTTTTTAAACTCTAGGTTCATGTAGACCTCCTTATGTAAAGCTATTTATCTCCCCTGTTCTTACATCAAAACAGGATGCGACCTCTAAAAACGGTTCTCGTGGCTGCCGACTCAAGAGAGAAAATGGTTGTGGGCTGCTTTCAAGCTATCGATCACTCTTGTGCCTTCTGGGTTCTTACTGCTTTTGCTCCCCGATCTTATTCCAGTTGGGAGGTGTGATGCTTAGCAGGTGCTGGACGAAGAAATCATAGAGCCTACGCACACCATAGTCTCCGCCCATACCGTGACCTCCGCCTGGAATAACCAGAAGGTCGAAGGTCTTGTCGGCCTTTATCAGCGCGTCCACTATCTGCATGGTTGATGCTGGATCCACGTTCGTGTCCAACTCGCCCACGATCAAGAGGAGTTTACCCTGAAGCTGGTTGGCGTTGTCTACGTTGGAGGAAGCGGCATATTCAGGGCCTAATGGCCAGCCCATCCACTGCTCATTCCACCAAATTTTATCCATTCGGTTATCGTGGCAGCCGCAGGAAGACACGCCGACCTTGTAGAATTCGGGATGAAAGAGGAGTCCTCCCAGAGCGTTCTGACCGCCCGCAGAGTTGCCGTAGATTCCCACTTGGCTGATGTCATAATATGGATATTTGGCGGCCACCGCCTTGTGCCAGAGAATCCGGTCTGGGAAGCCGGCATCGCCAAGGTTCTTCCAACAAATGTCGTGGAAGGCCTTTGACCGGTTGTTGGTGCCCATGCCATCAATCTGGGCAACGATGAATCCCATCTCGGCCAGCGGTTGCATGCGATTGTGGGCTCTGAACGTTTTGGGTACGAAAGATCCATGCGGCCCGGCATAGATGTACTCCACAACCGGGTACCTCTTATTTGAGTTGAAATTCATAGGCCGGCTGATGATACCCCAGATATCGGTCCGACCATCACGGCCCTTGGCGACAAAGACCTCGGGCGCTTGCCATCCTGCCTTGATAAGCTCCTGGATGTCTGTTTTCTCAACCTGCATCAGCACCTTTCTGTCCGGTGTGCGGCGGAGCTCCATGACGGGCGGAACATCCACTCGGGACCAGGTATCTACGTAATAAGCCGTGTCCGAAGAGAAGGTAACCGAATGGGTGCAATCACCTTCAGTAA
>DAOVAK010000311.1 GCA_030671095.1 Deltaproteobacteria bacterium
TCATAAGGTAACTCAAACTCCTCGCCTTTGAGCGTCTTTCCCCGGACAACTCTGGCCGCGGGGTCAATAGCCTCCGCCCGATGTTCGGTTCTCAGGTCTATGTCCTGTTTTTCCCTGAAAACATGGGCCTGTCTTACTACAAGATCATCTATGTCCCGACCGGGATCAGCAATATTGTAAGGAATCCCTCAGGCACTGTAAGAGACGTCTCCCGTTTGTTCGAGGACGGCAACCTCCATCTCAGGTTGTTTTCTTTTTGCCCGGCTGGCAGCACTCATGCCCGCCGCATCTCCGCCTAAAATCACAAACTTCATATGTTTTTCCTCCACTGTCTATAAATTAGGAGCTCAGTACTCGAACAGTTGATTGATAAAACAAATGTGCCGCGCGACTAGGCTCCCGGAAAAACATCCTTTCCTCCGTTCCCCTGTTCCTAGTTTCGAGATTCCCATGGCAAGAATGAGCAGATCCTGGATGTTTTAGTCATCTTAGTTTTTTGTGCGCAAAACGCAACACCTTTGCTCGTAACGGCAAAATCCGCCAATCTTCTTTCCACAAAGGGCAGGCCCTGTTGAATTTCCCGCAGGGAACCCTATTCAATAGGGCAGGGGTGAAAAAAGTTTGACTTAGAAAAAGAGGTATGTTAGGCTTCAAAAAATGAATGAAAGCTCATTCATTTAAAGTTAAATCAAATAAATCAATAGGATACGTGAAATTCTTGAAAGCCAGGTTTTTAACGGTGGTCAAATGCTGGAAATCGCGGGGGAGGTCTTTATATGAGCAAAAAGATTGAGAGGGTTGGAGTGCTTGGCGCGGGCGTGATGGGGGCAACCATTGCTGCTCAATTGGCCAATGTGGGTATTGAGACGGTTCTGCTTGATATTGTGCCCCCTGAATTCACAGACAAGGATAAGAAAAAGGGGCTCAGCGAGGAAAGCAAGGCCTTTAGAAACAAATTTGCGCAAACAGGGTTAGATACGGCCCTGAAGTCAAAACCAGCCTCTTTTTATGTCCCTGAAAATGCCAAGCTGATTACCACGGGGAACCTGGGAGATGATCTTGACCGCCTCACAGATGTGGACTGGATCATCGAAGTGGTGGTGGAAAGGTTGGATATCAAAAAAGTGGTATTCGAAAAGATAGAAGGCATCAGGTCGCCTGGAACCATCGTGACCTCCAACACCTCCGGCATACCCGCCAAGGCCATGTGTGAGGGGCGCTCAGAGGACTTCCAGAAGTATTTTGCCATCACCCATTTTTTCAATCCCCCCAGATATATGAAACTTATAGAAATTGTACCAGGACCAAATACGCTCCCGGAGGTGATAGAGGTCCTGGCAGAGACATGTGAGAAGGTGCTGGGCAAGGGGATTGTGTATGCCAAAGACACACCCAACTTTATAGCCAACCGGATCGGGACCTTTAGCATGTTTTCTGCCATGAAGAATATGATGGATCTGGGATTGACCATTGAAGCCGTGGATCAGTTGACAGGGCCCGTGGTGGGGAACCCTAAAAGCGCATCATTCAGGACAGCTGACCTGGTGGGCCTTGATACCTTGTTGCACGTGGCAGGCAACGTGTATGAAGGGGCGCCTGAGGATGAGAAGCGGGAGATGTTCAAGGCACCCGATTTTATCAGTCAGATGATCGAGAAGAAACTTCTCGGCGAAAAGAGCAAACAAGGCTTTTACAAGAAGAGCAAGGATGATGAAGGGAGTAGAGTCATTCTTTCCCTGGATTACAATTCGATGGAATATACCCCGCAGGAAAAAGTCAAACTCGCATCGTTTAATACGGCGAAAAATATTTCAGGGGCTTCAGAGAAGATCAAGTCCCTTTACTATGCTGATGATGCGGGAGGGGAGTTTACGTTTAGCACCATGTCAGAAAGCCTCATCTATGCAGCCAACCGGATCCCGGAGATCGCTGATGATATTGTGAACGTGGATAACGCCATGAAGTGGGGTTTTGCCCGAAAACTGGGGCCCTTTGAGGCCTGGGATGGCATAGGTGTGAGTGAATCCGTGGCGAAGATGAAAGGGGCGGGCTATGAGATCCCTGCATGGGTCCAAGAGATGCTGGATAGCGGGAAAGAGTCCTTTTACACGAAACAGAACGGAAAGCTTTGTTTCTACGATGTGGCCTCCAATGAATACAAGGAAGTTCCTCTCAAGCCAGGGATCATCCTCTTGCCCTCTCTGAAAGAACGGGAGAAAAAGGTGGAGGGAAACATCGGTGCGTCACTGATAGACATTGGAGATGGCGTGGCTTGCCTGGAGTTCCACACCAAAATGAATGCCATAGGCGAGGATATCACCGCCATGATTCATAAATCCGCAGATATTGTGAGCAAGGATTTCGATGGACTGGTCATCGCAAATCATGGGACCAATTTCTCGGCTGGTGCCAACTTGGTTATGGTCCTTTTCGCTGCTCAAGAGGAGGAATGGGATGATCTGGAATTCGCGATCAAATCATTTCAGGACGCCATGATGAAGCTGAAATATCTGGATAAACCCGTGGTAGCTGCGCCCGCTGGTATGGCTCTGGCAGGGGGATGTGAAGTCTGTCTGGCGGGGGATAGGGTACGCTATGCTGCGGAGACCTACATGGGACTGGTGGAAGTGGGTGTGGGTTTGATTCCTGCAGGTGGTGGATGTAAAGAGCTGGTTATACGCAACACCGAGCACCTCTTTGAGGTAGAGAAAGGTGGCATCTATCCGAAACAGATCGAGCTGATGCCTTTTGTGGCCAGGGCCTTTGAGGCCATTGCCCTGGCCAAGGTTGCCACCTCTGGACCCGAAGCGGTAAAGCTTGGTTATCTAAGACCAACAGACAAGATGACGGTCAACCGTGACTATCTCATAGAAGATGCCAAAAACACGGTTCTGGCCATGAACACGGAGGGCTACACACCGCCCAAACCTCTGGACGAGATTCGCGTGTCCGGTGAAAATACCCTCGCCATGATAAAGCTCGCCGTCTGGACGCTACATGAGCAGGGGTATGCAACGGATCATGATGTGACCGTATCGACGAAAGTGGCCCATGTGTTGTGCGGTGGGAATGTGCTGGCCGATACCAAGGTGAGCGAGCAATACCTCCTGGATCTGGAACGGGAGGCCTTCTTGAGTCTGTGTGGTGATCCCAATACCCACGCAAGAATCCAGCATATGCTGAATACAGGGAAACCACTAAGAAACTGATTCATCGATAATCGATCATATAACATTTAACATCGATCATTGATCATTGATCATTGAGGATCGAGCATTTATCAACGATCTTGGAAGATCGAGCGTTGGGTAGATAGCAAATGATAAATGCTAAATGATAGATGAATAATGACAAATGATTTAGGGGAGGAAGTTGACATGAAAGAAGCCGTGATTGTGGCCGCATGCAGGACAGCCATTGGGAAGGCCCCTCGTGGGATGCTGAAGGATACGCGTCCTGAGGAGATGGGATGTGCCGTGCTGGGTGATCTGTTAAAGAGGGCAGGGGATCTGGACCCCAACTTGATTGACGATGTGATTATTGGGTGTACCTTCCCGGAGGCGACCCAGGGGCTTAACTTGGGGCGCGTTCTGGTCATGTCCATGGGATGGCCAGATCGAATTCCTGGAATGACGGTCAATAGATTCTGCTCTTCGGGACTCCAGGCCATAGCGATCGGGGCCGAGAAGATCATGTGCGGCTTTTCAGAGGTGATCATTGCAGGTGGTGTGGAAAACATGAGCCAGATTCCCATGGGCGGGAGCATGATGTATCCCAACCCCGCTCTTGTGGACATGAGGCCGGGTGCTTTTACGGGCATGGGATTGACTGCAGAAAACGTGGCTGAGAAGTTCAATATCGGCAGGGATGAGCAGGATGAATTCGGTGCTAAGAGTCAGCAAAAGGCTGAGGCCGCCATCAAGGCGGGTCGGTTCAAAAGTCAAATTGTTCCATTGAAAGTCAAGAGGCAGAAGCCATTGCCCAACGGACGTTTTGAGTTCGAGGAGGTCATTTTTGATACGGACGAGGGAATGCGTCCAGGTACGACAAAGGAGGGCATTTCCCATATTCGCCCGGCCTTTAAACCCAATGGAACGGTGACGGCCGGCAATTCCTCCCAGACGAGCGACGGTGCGGCGGGGGTTGTGCTCATGTCCAAAGAGAAGGCCAAGGAACTGGGTCTGAAGCCGATGGCCACATTCAGATACCATGTGGCCGAAGGGTGCGAACCCGAGTATATGGGGGTAGGACCTTCGGTAGCCATTCCCAAGGTTCTGAAGGTGGCGAACATGAGTCTGGATCAGATAGAACTGATAGAGCTCAACGAGGCGTTTGCGGCACAGGCCATCTATTGCATAAACAAGCTGGGGATTAATGAAGAGATCACCAACGTGAACGGTGGGGCTGTCGCCCTAGGGCACCCCTTGGGATGCACGGGTGCCAAATTGACCACCCAGTTGATCTATGAAATGCAGGAGCGCAATGC
>DAOVAK010000062.1 GCA_030671095.1 Deltaproteobacteria bacterium
GCGGGCCCTGAACCAATGATTGCAACTTTTTTGCCGAGAGGGGCAAAGAGTTGCTCCATATAAATGTGGCCAGCCTCCTTGAAATCGGAAGCGGCCCTCTTGATGTGGCAGATGTTGACAGGTTTACCCAGCTCCGGTTCACCATGGCGGCACTTCGCTTCACAGGGGCGAGAGCAGATGCGCCCCAAAACGCCGGGTAAGACGTTGGCTATCCGGTTGAGTTCGTAAGAACGACTGTAGCGTTCCTCAAAAAGGCATCGGATATAAGCCGGGATATTCGTGTAGGCAGGACAGGCGCCCTGGCACGGCACATTGACGTCCATGTAGTAGAAGTCGGCCGGATCCGTGGAGAAGGTGATCTCCCTTGTCACCTCCAGTGCACTGGTGCCATTCTTGGTCGGATAATGGGTCTTCTCTTGCATGAATCCTTCCTCGCTGCGACGAATTCAATTCCCCTCTAACCTATCTGATAATTCGATTCTGGACGAAAACGTGCCCGATAAATCCCTCCCCCTGGACGGGGGAGGGGAAACGAGCTGTTGGATAGGCCCTAATGGAGGGATTTATAGAGATTTCAAGGCCTCACTTCAGTAGGATGTGAAATGGCCTATGATTACTTTTACACATAAAGATCCCCAGATGCAACCGCTTTAGGAATGGGAGGATCTATCCCTTGACACTTCTTGTGGGATTATTATCATTCCTTTTTGGCTTCTGCCAACAGCGAAATGTATCCACAGAACTCCGTGGCAAGGAGAAAATAGCGGTCCTAGAGGAGCAGATCCGTAGCCATGTTGAAGAATCCGAAGGCTATCGTGCTGCGATTTAGGGTTGAAAACCTTAAGATCATGATTTCTCTCTATTTTTAAGGCTTATGGGCAAAATTTGACAGGATTATTTTTGCCAACTATATTGCACCACAGAAGAATTATGATTAGAATAGTATTTCATTCTTTTTATACAGATAAGGAAATACGTCTCTTCTCAGCGGAAGGAAAACTATACCACATCAAGGAGTCGAAATATGGATAATGGTTCAAGTCTGACGAAATTTGCGGGCGCCTCTCAATATGTGCTGGATGATGAACTGGCTAAAATCGTCAATGTTACTATGGCCTTGGAGATGCCGCTTTTGCTCAAAGGGGAGCCGGGCACGGGAAAGACCATGCTGGCGCACGCCATAGCAGAGGCTCTCAAGATGAGACTGATCGTCCTGAATGTCAAATCAAGCATGAAACTGGTGGAAGCCCTTTACCAGTATGATACGCTAACCCGTCTAAATGACAGCCGTTTTGGGGATTCTGAAAGGGATGTGAGCAATATTGAAGATTACATAAAGATGGGAAAGATTGGGCAAGCCTTTGTTTCTGATGAACGCGTGGTCCTGCTCATCGATGAGATTGATAAGGCAGATACGGATTTCCAGGATGATATGCTGGACGTCCTGGATCAGATGGAATTTGATATCATTGAGATCGACAAAACCATGAAAGCGAGGCACAGGCCGGTCATTATCATCACCTCTAATGCAAAAAAGGACCTGTCCGATCCCTTCCTGGGCCGCTGTAATTTCCACCACATCGCGTTTCCTGAACCAGACATGATGCGAAGAATTATCCAGGTCCACTTCCCTGCTATCAGCAGCGAGCTACTCCAAAATTCTGTGAAGACCTTTTATCGTCTGAGGGATATACGGAACGTTGAAAAAAAGGCTGCCACAAGGGAGCTCATCAATTGGATCAGGGCGCTGAAGTCAGACCCTGACTTCAAAGTCAAAGAACTGATTAAGGGGGATGTGCCCTATCTGGGTGTTCTCTTTAAAAAGAGCGCCGATTATGTGGTGTCCCAGAACGCGGTTGGCCGATTCAGGATATAGATATGTTCATAGATTTTTTCTACATATTAAAAAAGGTGGGCATTCCTGTATCACCCACTTCGTTCCTCCGGCTTCAGAAGGCCCTCGGCCTTGGCGTCATTAATTCCCTGCCTGATTTCTACACGGGCGCCCGGTCCATTCTGGTCAAGAGCGAGAGGTATTTTGACCTATACGACCAGGCATTCGCCCATTACTTTGAGGGGGCTGAACTCGCTGAGCCTGATGAATTCGTCCTCTCAGAGGTGGCTCGTGCCATGTTGCAAGAGTGGTTGAAAGACCCAGAAGGTTTGGCTGAGGCCCTTGGCGTGGATGAGGAAGAACTATCAAAATTGAGCCCGGAAGAACTCATGGAATACTTCCTCGAACGGCTAAAAGAACAGACCGAGGCGCACCATGGTGGGAGCAAGTGGATCGGCACAGGGGGTACATCCCCGGTGGGACATTCCGGTTTTCATCCGGGCGGAATGAGAGTCGGAGGCGTATCCAGAAACAAGTCAGCGGTCAAAGTGGCTATGGACAGGAGGTATAAAGATTACTCCCACGAAGGTCCTTTAACCCAGTCCCAGATTGGCGAGGCCCTGAAGAGGCTAAGAAACATGGTGCCCGTGGGCCCTAAAGACCAGGTCAATATCCCCGAGACCATCTATCAGACCATGAAAAATGCGGGCGAAATAGAGATTGTGTTTGATCGGAGACTCAAGGATCGATTAAAGGTCATCTTGGCCATCGACAATGGAGGATGGTCCATGGATCCTTATATCGAGGTGGTTCAAGTCCTCTTTAACTATGCAAGGGCCCAGTTCAAGGAAGTCAAGACCTTTTTCTTTCACAATACCATCTATGATTATCTCTGGGAGGATCCTCCAAGAATTAACAAGCCTCTTGCTGTGGAAGAACTGGTACGCCTTGATCCGGAAACCAGGTTCATCGCCGTCGGGGATGCAAGCATGGCACCCTATGAGCTGATGGCCACGGATGGTTCCATACACATTGAAGAGAGGTCAGGAAGGCCCGGTCATGAGAGGCTTCAGTTCATAGCCGAAACATTCCCGCACGCCATTTGGCTCAACCCGAAGCTGGCGGTGGAATGGCCCTATACCCGCACCATCAACATTATTCGACAAATCCTTCCCATGTTTGAGCTGACCCTGGACGGCCTGGAAAAGGCCGTAATCCATATGATGGGAAAGAACTAGTCCTCTATCAACACGTCCCGGCCGACACTGCCCGGATCCGGGGCACCCACCATGCTCATAAGCCTTTTGAGTTCATTTGTAATCTCGTCGATCAGCGTTTTGACCCCGTCCCTGCCGTAAGAGGCCAGTGCGTAAAGGATAGGCCTGCCTAAGCCTACCAGAGAGGCGCCAAAGGAAAGACCTTTCAGTACATCACTGCCGCGACGAAATCCCCCATCCACCATGATAACCGTTTTCCCCTGTGCGACCCGCACAATCTCATCCATCACCTGGAAGGGGTGAGGAAGGTAGTCCAGCGTGTGGGCGCCATGGTTGGATATGAGGATGCCGTCTGCGCCCGCGTCAATGGACTTTATGGCATCTTCGCGGCTCAGAACGCCTTTTAAAATAAGGGGGCGAGACACCTTATCCCTGATCTCTTTAAGCTCTTTCAGGGTTAGTGGTGTGCAGTCGGAGGCCATCTGTCTGTCTTTGACCTTCGTGCCCTGACCAGAATCCACCTCGATTCCCACCCACTGAACGCCCGCCGCCTGAATCTCATCAATGCCCTGGAACATTTTTTTGCGGTCCTCGAAGGGCTTTACGTTGGCTGCCAGGGGGACCCCCATTGATGCAATATCTTTCAGGTTTTCAGGGATGGGTGTACCGGTCCACATGAGGCTGCCGGCTGCTTTAAGTCCTTCGGCAACCTCCATGAGGCCATTATCAACAATAGCAGGAATTGGCATGGTCATGGCAGACATGATGACTGGTGCAGCCAGTTCCACGCCTAAAACGGAACACTTCGTGCTCACCTTCACGCCATCGATGCAGCGCTGTCTGAAGGTGTAACGGTCCAGGATGCGGCGGTTGTTCCTCATCACAAATTCCGTCTCCACACCATCCAGCAGAAAACCTATATCCCGATCTTTAAGTATTGCCTTTCCCTTCTCATATATTTCGGTTAGTTCCATAGTCTCTAAATTCCTCCTTCATGGGATAAAAGTGAACGGATACAAAAGATGGAGACCTACGAAAATTGCCCAAGCTGTCATTGCGAGCCCTTCGAATTCCTCAGGGTAAACTCCGCGAAGCAATCTCGTTTTTCTCTTAGCTACAAAGAGATTGCCACCTCCCCCGCATCAAGTGCGGGGTCCTCGCAATGATGGAAAACTGATTTTTCCAAGGTCTCAGGATCCTCACGTGTTTTTGAGAGCGCTCTGGAGTTAGACCTGCAGAAACTAAAGCCGTCCACCCGTTTCCGCCAAATCCTCCAGACCTTGCCTATCCACTATTCTGATTCGAGGGCCATCCAATTCAATCAGACCTTGTTTGCTCATTTTGCCAAAAATCCGGGAGAGTGTCTCGGGGATCGTTCCCAAAAGGCTGGCCAGTTGAGTCTTGGTAATGGTGAGTTCCAGATCAGTCGTCCCCTTTTCCTGTTCACTCAAATAGAGGAGATAGGCGCTCAATCGGCCAGGCACCTCTTTGAGCGAAAGGTCATCAATCAGGTGTGTGAACCTGCGCAGCCTCACGGATAAGACGGCCAGCATGTTCAATGCAATGGAGGGATTACGCCTTATGAGTTCAATGAAGGAATCCCTTGGAAAGAAGAAGATCCGGCTCTCCTCCATGGCTTCAGCATTGGCCGGAAAGTGCTGACCAGTGAAGACAGGTACCTCCCCGAAGGGCTCTCCTGGCCCGAAGATATGGAGTATCTGCTCTTTCCCTTCAAAGGAGATCTTAAATATCTTCACCCTGCCTGTGATACCCACATAAAAGCCTGTTGCCTCATCACCCTCAGTAAATATGGGTTGCCCCCGTCTGAAGACCTGATCCGCCACGATCATGGCAAGATCTTCCTGTTGCTCCTTTGGCAGACCTTCAAAGAGGGGGATGGCGGCAATGTGTTTGACAATCTCCATGGTTTTTAAGCGCTATTGGTTTCCCCGGCACCCCGTTCCAGGTTGCCCTGTTTCGGCGCTCCGGTCTCGGTTTGTCACCTGATCGTGTGCACAGCAAACCCTGGACCTGGCATAACTCAACCATTAATCATTCTGACAAGTGTGGAGTCGGGGAAGTAATCGATAATATTAAGGCAACCGTAGTCCTGGTGGATCTTAAACATCCGGCCGAGATCCAGATCGAGGGCATGGCAAAGAATGACACGATTTACAGCGCCGTGGCCAACCAAAAGGATATCATTATCCAACTGATCTTCTAGAATACTTTCAAAACAATTCATGACCCTTTCAGAAAGGTGTTCTATGCTTTCACCTTCTCCGGGATTCTGGTAGTTCACCAGATCGGTCTTCCGTTTCTCTAGTTCGTCAGGGAAACGTTCACGAATCTCTGTCAGGGTCAAACCTTCCCAGTCGCCAAAATGCATCTCGCGGAGTTCTGGCAAGGCATGGAGGGGGACATCATGATGCCGAGCTATGATGCGGGCACCTTTGGAGGATCTTTTGAGATCGCTCGAATAAATTGCGCTGACGTTGACCAGATGTAGCCGTTCAGCCAAGTGCTCCATCTGCATGATTCCCACATCGGTCATCTCCACATCCGTATGACCATAAACGGGGAATCCATCATAACCGACGACTTGGCCATGCCTGACCATATACAACCTGCTGACCCGGTCCATAGGGCGCGATAATAGGCATCAATATTTGTAATGTCAACGAGTTTGGCCTTTATAATGAGCCACCAATATTGTATAAGTTTAATTAGTGTTGTATCTCAGAAATAAATTTCATAAGTCTTTCGCTGCACCCCCACCCAACCCTCCCCCTTCTCTCCGAGCCGTAGGCTCTACCCTCCGGGGCGTAGTCCCTACGGGACGGAGTCGAGCCGGAAGCCGGAGGGAAGGAATGGGCCATCACTGAATGGATGCGAAGACACAATCTTCTTGTATTGATTTTTGTGGTATAGTCCAGTAGATGTTCACAGAAATGTTATATGCACTAATAAGGCAAAGAGTGTGGTCGCAGAGTGATGACTAAGAAGGATTGTTTCGGTGTTTTGGATAAGGTCTTTCCCCTCGGAGATAAGGGTTTGAGGGAGATTACCCCCGGTTGTTTTCAATGCCCCGAGCGTACGCCTTGTCTGAAGGCTGCCTTATGCACCAGGGAAGGACTGGAAATGAAAGCGGAGATCTTGGAGCGTGCTGCGGCTAAGGGCATGGTCAGCAGGTTGCAGCGGTGGTCCCAAAAAAAACAGCTACACCGTCTCATGAAGGAGCAGGGGAAAAAGGAGAAATGACGGTTAAGATAACATGCCCCAAGTGTAACTTCTCAAAAAGTATCCCAGAGGAAAAAATTCCTGCAGGCGCCAGATGGGCCACCTGTCCGCAATGTAAAAATCGGTTCGCGTTTGCTCCACCGGAAGCGGGTCCTGGCCCTGAACAGGAACAGAAAGAGATAGGGGAGGAAGGCCGGGTCGAGAGACGAGCCCCGCCTTGGGAAAATCGCTCCGAACTGGGCCTTTGGCAAGGGATATACCAAACCTTTAAAGGCGTACTTTTTTCGCCAGATAAACTCTTTAGCACCATGACACATAAGGGGGGCATTAAGGAACCGCTGGCATTTGGTCTCCTTTTGGGGTCTATAGGGAGCATGTTTGGGTTTTTCTGGCAGTTCTTGATGATGTCAGGCAGTCTTATGGCCTTAGGCAAAGAGCTAATGGGCCATTTGAGCATGAGTCTTATCTTCTTTGTAATTATCATCATTTCACCCCTTTTTGTGACCATAGCCATATTTCTTATCAGTGCCATCCTTCACCTATTGTTGCTCGTTGTCAGGGGCGGAAAAAGCGGCTTTGAGGCCACTTTTAGGGTTGTGTCCTACTCACAGGCCACCCAGATATGGGGGGTCATTCCATTTCTCGGAGGGTTCATAGGCTTCCTTTGGATAATTATCGTACAGATCATAGGCCTTCGAGAGATTCATGAGACCTCTTATTTGAGAGTCATCCTTGCTCTCCTTATCCCCGTAGCCTTGATCCTTCTCCTGTTACTGGCTATAGTTATTCCCCTCCTCGTTTTTGGTTTAGGTTAGATATTTGATCAGATATGTCCCTGAAAGTGATCTTATAGATTCTGGGCATCGCCTTACGCTGCATCGGCGCTGAGTAGCCAAAAGAGAAATGCGCAATGACGAAAATGAGAAACGAAAGGGTTTTCCACATTGTCAGACAAAATAGCGTATGAAAAAGTTCTGAATGCCTCCCAATTAGAGGCGGTCATGACTCTGGATGGGCCGATTCTCGTG
This sequence comes from Deltaproteobacteria bacterium, assembly GCA_030671095.1. Next base: position 7,320 of record DAOVAK010000062.1, read on the forward strand.
ATTGCCGGGGCGGGCAGCGGGAAGACGAGAACCTTAGTTTACAGAGTAGCACGGCTCGTGCAGACCGGTGTGCCACCAGAATCCATTCTTCTGCTCACATTCACGAGAAAAGCGGCTGGAGAGATGCTGGAAAGGGCCGCAAGACTTGCAGACGAAAGATGCAAGCATATCTCTGGCGGAACCTTTCACTCCTTGGCCCACCGTGTGTTAAGGAACAATGCCCCTCTTTTGGGATTTCATCGCACCTTCACAGTCCTGGACAGGGCCGATATGGAAGAGGTGGTTCAGTCCCTGGTTGGAGAACTTCAAATAGATCGAGGCTCCATAAGATTCCCAAAACGCTCCACTCTGGCCAGCATTTTGAGCAAGTCTGCCAATCGCCAGCAGTCTATTGAGGCTCTCATGGGAGAAGAGTATGCACAATTCCTAGAACATATTCCCCATGTAAATAGACTGAGGAACCTCTATGGGGAATACAAAAGGATGAACCACCTCATGGACTATGATGATTTGATCCTCTTTCTAAGACAGCTCCTCGCAGAGAACGAGGATATCCGTCAGGATCTGAGCGAGCAATATCGCTACATCATGGTTGACGAATATCAGGATACCAACTCTATACAGGCGGACATCGTGAAATGGCTCGCTGTTAGACACCGCAATATTATGGTGGTAGGTGATGATTCCCAGTCCATATATTCCTTCCGCGGTGCCAACTACAAAAACATGTTTGAATTTCCTTCCCTGTTTCCAGAGACCAAAGTGATCAAGCTGGAAGAGAATTATAGATCAACACAACCCATACTCACGTTCACCAATACTCTGATGGATCAGGCACAAGGGAAATACACCAAGTGCCTCTTTACTGAACGCACAGATGGCGAGGCACCCAGGGTCATTGATACCAGATCCGAACCGGAACAAGCCATGTTCATATACCGCTCCATAAAAGAGGAGATAAACAAAGGGCGATCCATCAAAGACTTTGCCATCTTGTTTCGGGCTGCTCACCATTCCTTTGAGCTGGAAGTGGAACTCACGCGTCAGGGTATGCCCTACGTTAAGTATGGTGGTTTCAAGTTTATGGAATCAGCTCACATCAAGGATGTTCTGGCCCATTTTAGGGTTATTTTAAACAGGGATGACGCGGTGGGTTGGGGGCGCATCTTAAGACTTGTAAAAAAGATAGGCCAAGGGAAAAGCCAATCCATTGTCAACTGGATGAAAGAAAACCGACCTTTAGCTGGGCAGGTGGCTGAGTGGCCTGCGGCCGGAAAGGGAGATGAGGGCCTGAAGGCCCTAGGTCAACTCCTGAGTCAGATCTCGAAAAGGGGCTTGGCCCCGCAAAAGGCTGTGCAGTTGGTTATTAAATATTATGACCCCATTTTAAAAGAGAAATTTGATGACTTCCCCAGGCGTCAAAGAGACCTGGAACAACTGATCCCCATGGCTGATCGTTACAAGAAATTGAGGACCTTCCTGGACGATCTGGTCCTGGAGCCCCCCACGAGCTCTGCAGATATAAACCGCAGAGAGAAAGGGGATTCACTGATCCTATCCACCGTTCATTCGGCGAAAGGCCTTGAGTGGCCTTTTGTGTTTATTATTTGGGCCATGGAAGGGTATTTCCCGAGTGCAAGGGCCTATTCCAATGAGGCGGCCATTGAGGAAGAACGCCGCCTCATGTACGTGGCTGCCACGAGGGCCAAAGATCAGTTGATCATCTGTTACCCGAGTGAGGAGGCGCGACCTGCTTGGCAGTGGGGAGAAAAAGGTTACAGAAGTGGCCTTTCCTCGTTTATCCAGGCCCTTCCACAAGATGTCATTGAGTATGGTTCATCAACGGCTTCGGATACTAGAGCCAGGAGCCGGTGGCCTGTTGGGCATGCCAGTATTCATCAACACGATGAGGACCACCCTTCTGAATTGCGTCCCGGCGACAGGGTAAGCCATCCAGCGTTTGGCAAAGGAGTCATTTCTAAATTCATGGATGATGAAAAGGTAGAGGTGCTCTTTAGGGATTGGGGCCGAAAGCTGCTCCATCTCGGTTATACGACGCTTGAAAAGATGTGAGGAAATAAAGCATTGGTAACGTTCAAAAGTGTTGGCACAATCTTTTGAACCACCAAGTTTTAGTAGGATAGTCGATTCTCCGGCAATGCCAATCTCCTCCCTCCGGGGCGTAGGCCCTACGGGCCGGAGGCAAGGTGATATCTATTTTGCTCCTTGCCAGTGGTCTGATCTTTGAGACTTTTAGAAAGATTTCCTGAGTAATAACGGGAGATTCTGCGATTAGTTAATGGGCGTACCCGCCCGCCTCGCCTGAGCGAGCAGGCTCGCGCGGGCGGGCAGGTGGCGGGGAGCGGGAATCCAGTAAAAGCATTTATACCTTTGCTGATGAAATATATTTAATTCCTGTAGCTTACACAACCCAGAATACCTCCATTTAGGGCCTT
>DAOVAK010000121.1 GCA_030671095.1 Deltaproteobacteria bacterium
CTCAACGGTCAATCCTAACGTCGAGGCGATTTCTTTATCGGTAAGTCCTCGGTTCTTTTTGCCAGGTTCCAAACGTTGTTTGGCGTTCGTCAAATTCCAAACCTCGTCTTTATACCGGTTATACAGATCCATGGAAACAAATCTTGGCACAGGCTTTCTCCTGCTAATCCGTATTCCATCGTCAATCGCTCAGCTCTCCTGATGGGCATGCCAGCCCCTCTGATCACCGCAACTTGCGACCCCTTTTTATGATGACCGGGCATCTTTTCAGGCAATTAAAACATTGGGCCGAAAGTTCGCTCGAGTAAGCGATACTTCGGACAGCCCTGGTAAAGTGGCTCCCAAAGAGAATCGCTTTCCGTCGTTCACGGTCCGTGTCATTGACCGCCTCTAAAAGGAGCTTTCGAAATGCGTCCATAGCGGTTGTTTGTGCCCGGGGATAACAACAATCCTGACGATATTCCATCCAGTGGATTTTCCCATCCTTTATTTCGCCTGAAAGACAGTCAGGACAGGAAGAGAGACATGGGGCGGTCTGTTTTTTCTCCCAAAGACTGACGCAGGAATTGTGGGGGCAGACCGGTTCGGCGAGCGGTCTGTCTTCATGGAGTGGCATGGTTGTGATGACCCCGTTGAAGTAAAGCAATCCGTGTTGGGGATTTAAAAGGATTCCAGCAGCCATGGAACGGGTTCCCAACCCTGCCATCTCCGCACAAAGCTTCAAGCTCATATAAGGATAATGACCGATCCAGTCCCCGGTCGGAATGGGGATGGTGTAGTATTGGAAACGGTCTTCAATGTAATAGGCAACTTGGCGAGTCGCGGATGCGAGTTGACTCCTATTGTAACCAATGCTCCCCAATACCCTGTTGGTCCCGGCTCTCCAGGCACCCGCTGTGGGTTCCCCTCCCCCCAATACCACCACACTTTTGGCCCCTTTCAGCAGGTCATCCGGTCTGTGACCGGGCGGGGCGAAACGGTTTATCGCCCCAACAGACGCAATCCCTACCGCCTTGGCGCCCATGGCCAAGGCTTTCTCTCTGATTTCGCTTGCGGCCCCCATCGGGCTCATCCCTTATTCTCCATTCTTCAACCTTTTTTTTCGAAAAAGTTGGCCATTATTGGCTGGGACAATTCAACGCCGAAGTGTTGCTTGTAGGGGTAACACTTTGACAGGAGCATAAAAGTGATGTTCATATGCAAACGCTTTCTTTCTTCGTCCAGGGTATCGAAGTTTGCCCCTCCCTTTGAAACAATCCGGTTTAAATAGCATTGTTTTGGCTTCCATCTTTCAGAGTGTTCTTGATATCATGGTAGAAGTGCCATAGCAAAAATCCCAGGTCACTTCCATATATCCTCCATTTTGATCCTTTTTCCATAGCCGAACAGGTCGTCCATCCGCAAGTAGAATTTGTCAAAGAAGGAGAGGTTCCTTACCTGCCATCTGATGAAATTGTGAAACCAGTTGTCATGCTTGTTGAACACGCAGACCCTGATGCAGTTTGCGCAGTCACCCCCATTTCGCACCCAGAATTGGAAGCATCTTTCAGGGTTAATATACCATTTGTATATCCCATGGCTGTTGGATATGGTAAAGCCCTCTGTTGTGGGTTCATCGAAACTGATCGCCTGACCTGGGCATGCTTCAGCACATTTTCCGCAAACTTCGCACATTTTCTTAACGCCAATTTCAATGGGCTTGTCTGGAACCAGAGGGAGGTTGGTAAATACCTTACTCAAGCGGACCCGTGGGCCAAAGTTTGGAGTGATTAAAAGGCCTTGCCGGCCCAATTCCCCTAAACCGGCATCGATGGCCATGGGAATGCTCAAAGCAGTATCGTTGCCACAGGGAATAGCCTGATAGCCCAGGTCCCGAATAAAGTGAGCAACGGAAGAAGCCACATAAGCCATCATGGAATAGCCCCTGCCGGTAGCCGCGTTCTCACCATAAGTGGGCGCCGTGCGCATCAACGTATAGTTCATCTCATGCGTCATGACGATGGCATGTTCAAACTCCTCTGGAATATCATCAATTGGCGTATGATCTCCCGTTCTCGGATCGAATCTATGAGAGTAAATCCAACGCGAATCCACCTTACAAACTCCAACCGATGAGGCACCCATATACATAGCTGCCTTTTTTACGATTCTGGTCCTCTCCTCCGGGTCAGAAACTTCCCACTTGTCACCCAGCGGCATGCGGTCCCTTTCTGCAATTTTGGATGAGTCCGGAAACCACTCGTAGAGGCCCTCATTCCCGATCATGTTTCCAAACCCCCACCATCTTTCCAAGTACCAAGAGCCCATGGCGAAGGACCAATCCAGCATGGTATATCCCTCGTCATCCTTGAAATTCCGCACACCATAATGCCTTTTGCCAAGCTCCAGCATCGAAGAGCCGGACCTGTCTGTGTCTCTTGGTCTAGAGAACATGGTGTTTCTCTGATCGAAACGCCCAGCCTCTCCGGAGCCTATTTTCATCTTAGCTTCTCTGCCCACGTCTCATCCTTTTCCGCCCTTTTCACTCTCTTTCTTAAACATTTCATCGAGCAGGTCAGTCGTGGTTTCTGCAAAGCCTCTTTCGTTAAAGTTTTTTTAGTCATTTTTAAAATCCATCCCGCAGGGCGGGATGGTATAAGCTTACTTTGCTGGTGAAGTGAATTTTCACTATATGGTTTGGTAAAGGAACTGGGTTGTGCCTGTGTGAGGCCACGCCCCATTTCTCAAGGCCATATCTATATTGTTATTGGGAAGTGACCCAATATTTGAGGTTTAACGAGTAAGTTGCAGACTCCCAGAAGCTCAGGGGCGCAAACCCCAAATATTGGGTCACGGCGATGCCTTGTGGAATTTTTTTTGAGATATGGCCTCTCGAAAAAGGGCATGCCCTCACTTCACACCCTTGCGGGGTGTCATGAAAGCCGGTTCCTTTGGGCCCGGATTATTTACTTTTAATCGATTCCCAGTTCTTTCAGCTTTTCTATGGTCGGGACCCCATCTTTGGTGTACCCAAGTGCTTCATAATACTCGTCCAGCATTCCTCCGAGATTCTTGACCACTTGACCCGTAGAGGATCCAGCATTCTTTAAGGGTTCAGAAACCATTCGCCGTGGAAGAGAATCCTCTTTTCGCCCGAAACCCTCTCTCACATTAAACAACCTTTCGATACAAATGATTCTTTCTCCAATCTTTAGCAAGTTATCTGTACTCTTAAACTGTTCAAATCCTGTCGCGGCTGAGAGAAACTCTGCGTACATTGGGAGATCCAAACCCGAATTCCCAAAGGTGCAGGATATGAGACAGTCATCCAATGCCTGTTCCTTTTGGACTTGCGCAATGGATGCCCCTTTGCCCTTTTCAGTGAATGGATCCACTTTGCGAACGAGTTCATCCCTAGGTCGGCCGTACATATGGCTTCCGCCGATATTTGAAGTGGCCATACTCAGTCCATATCCCTTGACACCCCTGGGGTCATAACCCGAAAGTTCCAGGCCTTTAATGTGCATCGCATAAGATCCAGCGTCACCACCTATTTGCTCAGCCGCCCTTTTAACCCCCTCTCCCAACAGATTCCCAAAACCCTCCCTCTTCCCGATCTTTTCAATCAGAGAAAAAACAGCATCCATATTTCCCCAGCTAAGGTCAAGGCCGTCCGTATCAACGTTTGAGATGATTCCTTTTTCAAACAGCTCGGAGGCAAAAGCGATGCAACCCCCTGTGCTTATGGTGTCGAGACCATAATAGTCGCAAAGGGCATTGGCATTAACGACAAATTGCTTGTCTGTGAGACCGAGCAAGGGGCCAAAGGCATAGACTGTCTCATATTCCGGTCCATCGATTTGCGATCCATGAAGCGGTCCTTTCGTCACATCTCGCATCCCGCCACACCGGGTCATGCAGACATGACAACCCGCCTTCGCCTTTTTCAATGCATGAAACTCGTCTCCAGAGATCTTATCAACGCTCTGGATGCTTCCCTCTTGGAAATTTCTAACTGGTAAAATCCCCAGGGCATCCACAACGGTGGTAATATAGGCGGATCCAAAGGTGCCCATATTTTTTCTGCGGGGATGCTCCTTAAGGATGCCGATTTGCTTTTTAATCAAATTCTTGAATTTGGACGCGTCAAAGGGGAGGGGCTTCTTGGTTGGTACATTGATCGAGATGGCCTTCAAATTCTTGGCCCCCATGACCGTTCCCACTCCACCCCGGGAAGCCGTGCGTTCTCCTGAAGTGATAACGGCATACCGGACCAGTCTTTCGCCGGCCATTCCTATGCATGCCGACTCTGTATGGCGGCCATGTTTCTCTTTAAGTCTTTTTTGCAGCGACCGAGGATCAAGACCCAACAGATCGTTTGCACCCATGAAATGAATCCCATCCCCATCTATATGCACATAGGTGGGCTTTTCTGCCTTCCCTTCTACGATGAGCAGGTCATAACCCGCATATTTCAACCATGGGCCGAAATTGCCTCCGGTGATGGATCTGAAGATGGTGCCGGTGAGCGGGCTTTTAGATGTGACGTCCCATTTGGAAAAGCCCTGGAGCCCCGTGCCACCCAGTACGCCCATGGACATGATCAGCTTGTTTTCTGGGCCAAGGGGATCTATGTATGGGGGTAATTCGTCGTAGAGATATTTGGCGCTTAGCCCTCGCGCAGAGATAAATTTCCTGTAGTGCTGATCAGGGATCTCTTCCTCTTGCGACGAGGAATTGCTCAGATTAATTCTTAGAAGTTTGCCAGCAAATGTCATTCTTGGATTATATATTGTCTATTGTAGATTGATTATTGGAACATTTCTTTACGACATATTCAATAGCCAATTGTCAATATTCAATCGTCAATCAACAGTCATCAATCGTTCAGGTGTCCGGATGGGACCAGTATTCATTAGGAAACGTCAGCATTTGGGGGTCCCCCCGCTTATAAGCGAGGGGAGTTACCCACGACTCATTAGTATTGCGGCGAGGGCAAGCCATAGTCTTCGGCTATCACATTGTAACAGTTATAACTTGAACCGCGTCCGATACCCGGTCCGCCTGCTATCCCTGAGGAACACATATAAAGCCCCTTGATAAATGTCCGAAACCCTCCCGGCAGTCCTCTGAAACGTCCGCTCTGAGAGCCGCCGCAGTTGCCTTCAGTCCAGCCCCCTTCTCTCATATCCAGGTGGGTATCCTGTATTTCGATGGGCGTCGCAATACGCTCTCCGATGAAGTTCTCTTTGGTCATGTTGGGGGCGTATTTCTGCCAATGTTCGATCATGGAGTCGTAAAATTCGTCATGCAATTGGCGCCACTCCTTCCTGGAGAATATTCGGGCAGGACAGGTAAATTCCTCCACTAACACGCAATGTTTTCCTTTGGGTACGCGGGTTGGATCCCATATGCTGTCAGGGGCCGTCAGGAGGAAATGCTTGGAGGGTATCCCAAAGAGGAAGATCTCATGCATATACTTGTCTTCCAGATACGCCAGATCCTTTCGTGCCACGTAGGTCCGCGGTGTGGCATTGACATCTGGGTTATCCTTGGCCGCCTTATAATCGGGAAGCTCATGCACAGCGGTGGGCCCCCAGAAGAGTTGCGCGCGATCAAAGAAATAGGTATCCACCTTGCGCCTAATCTGGGTGCTCAGATGCTCTTCTCCGATCATGCGAAGGAAGAGCTGGGGTGTGGCATTATCCGATACCACCATCTGCTTCGCCTCAATCTCGGTGCCATCCAGTAACTTGATGCCTTTGGCCTGACCATTTTCAATCATCACCTTATCCACTTCAGAATTGATGAAGTATTCAACACCCAGCTTTTTGCCCGCCGATACGAGCGCATCCGTGATTGACTGGGTTGCCCCTTTGGCAATGGACGCTGACTCCCATCCGAGCACCAGGTGGATGTTCGCAAGGATATACATGAGACCCGGCACATCATCAGGATAGATGCCGCCGGAGGTGAGAAACCCTCTGAGCGCTATAATCCTGAGTTCCTCGCTCTCGAAGAAATAGTACGCGATTTCCCTGGCGGTCATGAACTGCATGGAAGGATCAATCCCGCTTTTGGGATTGCTCATCAGTTCTTCCAGGGGATCAGGCACCCCATAAGGGGTCGGTACGGAGAATCTATACCTGTGAAATGCCGGTCGGAGGATCTCTTTGTATTTCTCCGTCCAATCGAGATAGGCTTCTGCATCGGCTTTGGAAAACTGGGAGATCTGCTCGTAGGTCTTTTTCACGTTTTTTTCACTAAACTCTGTCTTCCCCGTTTGAGGGTCCACGACGGGGAAACCGGCATAACTCACATAGGACGTTCCATCATCAAAGATGACTGCCTCATTGGTGTCGGGAAAGACATACTCCAGCCCCTCGTCCCGAAGATTGAACTCCTTATAGGCAGGATGACTGTAAAAGCGCGTAAAATGAGCGCAAAAGTTGTCTCGAAATCCGGGCGCCGGCGTGTCATCATAGGATACGGCGCCTCCTCCCAGATGATCCAGCCGTTCAAAAACCCCTACTGTCAAGCCGGCTTTAGCGAGATAAGGGGCAATAATCGTACTATGATGTCCGCCGCCAATAATAACCGCATCGTAAGATTTGTCAGCCATTCGATCTACCTCCTGTTTTTCTTAAAATGATTGAAGACTCCTCCTATGTTGACACCTTAGGAGTTTGAAATTGAGATTTTGTTATCTTGGCCATGGGGGTCTCTTTTCAAGGCCGGAACCCAAATGACGCCTGAGCTTCTTACCGCCCTGCAATTTTCCTTTCGGGACATTTTAGATAACACTCCCGGGAACCGGGGGGCGTTTAAGCCTCCCGAAACCATTCGGGAGGCGCTTTATAAAATCCCGAAAGGGATTTTATCATCGGATCGCCTTGAAAACAGCCGCCAGTTTATCGGCCTTTTCTTCAGGCGTGGCACCATCAATAAATTCGCAATCCCTTCTCATATCCGGCGGCGACGAAAGTTCTGCGATCTCCATTCTCTGCAGCCCTTTATGAGCCGAGACAAAATCCTCGCTGCTCCATGAAGGGATAGAGGCCCTCGCCCTGAGCATTTTCATCATCTTGGTCCTCGAGATATACCGTAACTCGCCCACCTCATTGCTCACCGTTGCCAGGGCAGGCATCCTGGTCCTCACCTGTTCATATCCCCCGGGGATGTTCTTTTTGACCAGCACGTTTCCATCTCCTACCTTGATCTCGCGGGCCAGACTGATGCATGGAAGACCCAACATTTCACCCAGTATCAGGCCGACCTGACCGGAGTCCCAGTCACCGGCCTGCCGCCCGGTCAAAACCAGGTCATATTTGCCTACCTTTCTTATGGCATCCGCCAGGGCACTGGCAATGGAATGGCTGTCAAGCTTTTCAAAAGCGTCATC
>DAOVAK010000101.1 GCA_030671095.1 Deltaproteobacteria bacterium
CTCTTTCTAAGGGCAGCTCAGACCCATGGCTGAGGGAGTTAGCTTGGAGATAGATTTGCAAAGACTGGATTCCGAAGTGGCAGAGGCCATTCGTGCGGAAATTGATCGGGAAAAACATACTCTGGTCATGATTGCCTCGGAAAATTATGCTTCGCGTGCCGTCATTGAGGCGCAGGCCAATGTGATGACCAACAAGTATGCGGAAGGATATCCGGACAAAAGGTATTACGGTGGCTGTGAATATGTGGACATCGTGGAAAAACTGGCCATTGACAGGGCGAAAAAGCTATTCGGAGCAGAATACGTGAATGTGCAGCCCCATTCCGGCTCCCAGGCAAACATGGCCATCTACCTCTCCTTCTTAAAACCTGGAGATACCATTCTGGGTATGGATCTCTATCATGGGGGGCATCTGACCCATGGCAGCTCTGTCAGTTTTTCAGGGATGCTATACAAGGCCGTATCATACGGCGTGGACCCAAAAACGCAGCGCATAGATTATGACCAGGTCAACGGACTGGCTGACAGGTACAAACCTAAGATGATTATAGCGGGAGCAAGTGCGTATCCCAGGGTCATAGACTTCCACAAATTCAAGGAGATAGCCGATGGGGTTGGCGCCTATATGATGGCTGACATGGCGCACATTGCGGGACTGGTGGCCGCCGATCTACATCCTTCTCCGGTGGGTTGTGCGGAGTTTATAACCTCCACGACCCATAAGACCCTCAGGGGTCCCCGGGGTGGTCTTATATTGACTGAGGAGAAACACGGCCCGACCATGGATAAGGGTGTTTTCCCCGGCACCCAGGGTGGGCCCCTCATGCATATTATAGCCGCCAAGGCAGTATCTTTTGGAGAGGCCTTGAGGCAGGAATTCAGGGATTATCAGCGGCAGGTGGTGACCAATGCGAGGGTATTGGCTGGGAAACTGGAAGGATATGGTTTTAATCTGGTGTCGGGCGGCACCGATAATCATTTGATCCTCATGGATTTGACCTCAAGGGGAATTACGGGGCTTAAAGCAGAGAGTGCCCTTGGTAAGGCGGGCATTGCTGTGAACAAGAACACGGTTCCCTTTGACAGGCGGGGCCCCAAGGTGGCCAGCGGCTTGAGGATCGGCACACCGGCGATCACTACCCGGGGAATGAAAGAGCCGGAGATGACGATTATCGCCGAACTGATCAAGCGAGTGTTGGAAAATGCCAGAAATGAAGATAAGTTCCGGGATACACGATCTGCGGTGGGTGAACTCTGTGCCCGATTTCCAATCTACGAATTCCTTAATCCTTAACTTTAGTTCACTTTAGGCATTTGGTAGATATCATGAGCGAAAAGGTCCTATTACGTAAAGACAGAGAAAAAGAGGGTGTTGAATTCTCAAGGCCTTCCTGGCCTGAGTATTTCATGGCAATAACCAAGATGGTGGCTAAGAGAAGCACTTGCCTTCGAAGAGGCGTGGGTGCCATCCTGGTGAAGGACAAAAGGATTTTGGCTACGGGTTATAATGGGGCCCCCGCAGGCCTGAAACATTGTGCGGAGGTAGGCTGCCTAAGGGAGGATTCTTCCATTCCCTCTGGAACGAGGCACGAACTCTGCCGAGGGCTCCATGCGGAACAGAATGTGATCATTCAGGCTGCCTACCATGGTATTGCCATAAAAGGAGCAACCCTTTACTGTACGAACAAGCCCTGCGTGATCTGTTCCAAAATGATCATCAACGCAGGGATTAAGAACATATATTACGAGGAGGGGTATGATGATCCACTCTCCGACCAGATGTTCGCCGAAGCTGGTCTTGAAATCTCGAGGTTGCGCTTATGAAATGCCCATACTGTTCTAAGATAGATAATAAGGTCATAGATTCCCGATTGAGCAAAGATGCCAGGATGATCAGGAGACGGCGGGACTGTATCGCATGCGAGAGGCGGTTTACCACCTATGAAAAGCTGGAAGAAGTGCTCCCCATGGTGATCAAGAAAGATGGGAGGCGCGAGCCCTTTAATCGGGAGAAGATCATAGGGGGGATTAAGAAGGCATGTCAGAAGCTGCCCGTTAGTATCAACCAGATTGAGGAGTTTGTTGACTCCCTGGAGGTCTACTTCCAGGAAATCGGACACAAGGAGATTGACAGTAAAGATATCGGGGAGAGGGTCATAGAGAAATTAAAGGAATGGGACGAGGTGGCCTATGTCCGGTTTGCCTCTGTCTACAGGCAATTTAAAGATATCAATGAATTCATGGCGGAACTGGAAGAGATACTCAAATCCAGAAGGGAAAGGGAAAAACCCTAGCAATCATTTCTTCAAACTGTACCGACTGTTCCTCTGCATGCTCGAGGCGTCATACTTGCAACCAGGATCGATCCCTTCTGCAGGTATTCCCATTGTGCGCACCACATTGCTAATTCCCAAAGAAACGTCACGTGCTTTTACAAAATCCTCAACAAACCTGAAGGCAGCATAAGAGTTTCATTGTCATTGAGTGTGTTAGACGAGAAATTTATGGGGGCGGCTCTCCGTCAGGCCAGAAAGGGCTTGGGGCGAACGTCGCCTAACCCGGCCGTAGGGGCGGTCATTGTTCGCAATGGTAAGATCATTGCATCCGGTTACCATAAGAGTGCAGGGTCCGGCCATGCGGAGATAGAGGCCCTCGCAAAGATAGAGGGAAGAGGAAAGAAGAATGATACACTCTATGTGACCTTAGAACCATGCAATCATTATGGAAGAACGCCACCTTGTACTGAGGCCATCCTAAGCAGTGGGATCAAGAAACTGGTCGTTGGCATGAAAGATCCGAATCCAAAGGTATCAGGTGGCGGATGTGAATTTCTGACCGAAAAGGGCGTTGAAGTCAGGACCGGGATCCTGGAGGCGGAATGCCGACGACTCAATGAGGCCTTTTTGAAGTTTGCTACAACAGGTCGGCCCTTTGTGGTAGCCAAATCGGCCCTCACCATGGACGGGTGGACTGCCACGGCAACCGGTCATTCTCGCTGGATAACCAACGAGGAATCGCGGCAGTTCGTTCACCGTCTCAGGGATAAGTTGGATGGGGTTTTGGTTGGTGTGGGAACCATATTGGTAGATGACCCCAGCTTGACCACCCGTCTCAAAAGGGGCGTGGGAAGGGATCCTGTTCGGATTATTGTGGATACAGACCTTAGAATTCCTGATGAAGCGAAAGTGCTGACCAGCGACTCCTCTGCCCTGACGCTTGTCGCTGTTGGCACCGATGTTCCACCTCAGCGCCTACGGCGAGTAGAAAGAAATGGGGTCAAAAACCTCACCTGCCCAACAAAAGAGGGCGGGATTGATCTCGCCGCGTTGATGGATATCTTAGGAGGCATGGACATCACCTCTCTTTTGGTGGAGGGCGGTGCCGCCATCATGGGTTCCATGATTCGCCAAAGACTGGTTGATAAGTTCTATATCTTCAAGGCACCAAAAATCCTGGGTGGAAATGACGGAATCCCCATGGCCTCAGGACCCGGCCCCCGGAAGATGAACGGCGCTCTGAGACTAAGGGATGTCAAGGTGAGGCGATTTGGGGATGATATATTGGTCAGGGGTTATCCGGAGTATTAAATATATAAATATAGGCATGTGCGTAGTCCGTTGTCAGTTGCTTGTGGTATCCCGTTTTGCCTGCGCTTATGGAGCCGTGAGATTGTTCAGAACGATCCTGCGACCCGTATGAACTGAGGAGGGCTGGGATTAGACAACGGACCAAAAACAACCCACTACGGACAGTATCAAATGTTTACAGGATTAGTGGAAGGAATAGGTGGCGTTAAAGAGATCCAACGTGTACGGGAGGATATGAAGCTAATCATTCTGCCTCAATTTGATATGTCCGATTCTCGGGAGGGGGACAGCATTTCTGTGAACGGGGTATGCCTTTCCATTACTGGCATACAGGGAGGGGCCTTCTCTATGGATGTAAGTGGTGAGACCATGTCCCGCAGTACCATGGGCCAGCTAAAGCCAGGCGATGAAGTGAATTTGGAAAGGGCCCTCCGTTTGGGAGACCGTTTGGGAGGACATTTGGTATCTGGGCATGTGGATGGTGTGGGCAAGATTTTGAAAATGGAGCAAAAGGAGAAATCCTGGCTTCTCAGGGTAGGGATTGACGGGGCCTTGGCAAGGTATACCATTGAAAAGGGATCCATCGCCGTGGAAGGCATAAGTCTGACCATAAATGATTGCCAAGATACCTATTTTGAAGTTAATATTGTTCCACACACCGCGCAGGAAACCACCATTTTAAAAAAAAGGGTGGGCGACCTGGTGAATATAGAAACAGATATGATAGGAAAATACGTGGAGAAGTTCTTTCGAAAAGAGAACTCATCTCCAGAACAAAAAAGATCCTCTCTGATTAATGAGGAAATGTTAAAAAAATATGGATTTGGTGATTAACTGAGATGCCCATAGCAAGAGTTGAAGACGTTTTGGAAGACCTTAAAGTGGGGAAGATGATCATTCTCGTTGATGATGAGAATAGGGAAAACGAGGGCGATCTGACCATGGCCGCCGAAAAGGTGACCCCGGGGGCCATCAACTTCATGGCCAAAAATGGGCGCGGACTTATTTGCCTCTCTTTAGCCCCTGAGATCGTGGAACAATTGAATCTTCCGTTGATGGTCTATGATAATCGTTCCCCTTTCAAGACCGCATTCACCATCTCCGTGGAGGCCCGGCATGGTGTTACAACGGGCATTTCTGCCGCGGATAGGGCACATACCATACTCACCGCTGTGGCTGATGATGCCCGGCCTGAAGACCTGGTTCAGCCTGGCCATGTCTTTCCCTTGAGGGCACGACGTGGGGGCGTGCTTTTCCGGACCGGTCAGACGGAGGGGTCCGTGGATCTAGCCCGTCTTGCCCGCCTGAAGCCTGCGGGGGTCATCTGTGAGATTATGAATGACGATGGCACCATGGCTCGTCTGCCAGATCTGGAGAAGTTTGCGGAAAAACATGAACTCAAAATTGCCACAGTCGCGGACGTCATTGCTTACCGGATGAGAAAGGAGAGCTTTGTTCACCAAGCTGCCGAGACCATTTTGCCCACCCCTTTTGGAAATTTTAGGGCCATCGCCTTTGTTAATGACATAGATGATTTTGAACATCTGGCCCTGGTGAAAGGCGAAATTGATTCAGAGAAAGAGATACTCGTGCGGGTTCATTCCCAATGTCTAACTGGGGATGTTTTTGGATCCTTTCGGTGTGACTGTGGAGCACAACTGCAAAAGGCGATGGGATTGGTCCAAAAGGAAGGCCTTGGAGTCATCTTGTATATGCAACAGGAGGGCAGAGGTATAGGCCTGGCTAATAAGCTGAAGGCGTATGCCTTACAAGATAATGGAAGAGATACCGTGGAGGCCAACGAAGAGCTCGGTTTTGAGGCAGACCTGAGGGATTATGGGGTTGGTGCTCAGATACTCGTTGCGCTAGGTGTTAGAAGAATGAAATTGATGACCAATAACCCCAAAAAGATTGTTGGATTGGAGGGCTACGGACTGGAAGTGGCCGACCGGGTGCCCATTGAATCGGAGCCCAGACCAGAGAATATGAATTATCTCTTGACCAAGTGCCAAAAGCTGGGGCACCTGATGAAGTTGGATGTGAAGGAGTAAGTGTCTGTTTTTAGAGGTGATTTGCTCCAGGCTCCCAGCTGTAAATGGCAGATTCCATACTGTTAACCCATAAATTAGAAGAAGGGAGTTCTTATGCCCAAGATTCTGGAAGGTAAGATTTCCGCAGAGGGTTTCCGTTTTGCCATCGTTGTCAGCAGGTTTAATGAATTTATCAGTGCAAAGCTGGTCGATGGAGCCATGGACGCCCTAAACCGTCACGGAGCCGACGACCAGCAAATCTCTCTGATTAAAGTGCCGGGGAGCTTCGAGATTCCGCTCGCCGCACAAAAACTTGCGGAGGGAGGACAATACGACGCTGTTATTTGCCTGGGCGCTGTGATCAGGGGGGCAACGCCCCACTTTGAGTACGTGGCGGCAGAAGTATCCAAGGGAATTGCCACAGTAGCCCTTGAAACCAAGACCCCAGTCACCTTTGGCATACTGACCACAGATAATCTAGAGCAGGCCATTGAAAGGGCAGGCACCAAAGCGGGGAATAAGGGCTGGGATGCTGCCATGGCAGCCATGGAGATGGTGAATCTCTTCAAAGAGCTGGGATAATTCATCCTTCGTTAAAAACCGCCACCAGCCTTCACCTCTCCCGTTGACCTTCTCGGACCGTTTCCAAGATAAAAAATGGGTTCAAGACGTCGGGCCAGAGAATTGGCCATAAAGGTTCTTTTTCATCTGGAATTTACTCCCGGGGATCCCGAGGAAGTATTCCAACTCATCTGTGAAAACTTCGGCTCTCCCAAATCCATCAGATCTTTTTCCAGAGAGCTGGTTCTCGGCGTTTGTGCCAACAGAATAGAACTTGATCAGTTGATCAGCCGTGCTTCAGAGCACTGGCGACTGGAAAGGATGTCAAGGGTCGATAAAACGATCTTGAGACTGGGTGCATTTGAACTCTTGGTCATGAAAGATATACCCCCTAAGGTTTCTATTGACGAAGCGGTTGAACTTGGCAAGATCTACGGAACCGACGATTCCGGAGGTTTTATCAACGGCGTGCTGGACAACATCTACAATAACCTGAAGCAGCAAGATGCCCTGGAAAAGAATGATTTGAAAGGTAATGAAACTTGATTTACGATTTTCTGATCGCCCCTTAGAGAGTCTCTGGTGTCAGGCTGTGGCAGCCCTTGTTTTTCAAGGCCCCGATTTGACGGACGGAGCGCTTTCCGGATTGAATGAAAAAATGGCGAGATTCTTGTCCGACTTGCAAGAGAAAGGATTTTGGACTGGCAGCAGAGGGGAGACCGTTCTTCTCGCCTCCCAGGATGCGATCAGAGCAGAAAAAATTTTGCTGAAAGGCCTGGGAGAGAGCATGGATTATGATGCGAAGCTCCTGGTGAGCCATATCAGAGAGGTGGGTACCACTTTCAATAAGATGGAAATCAAGGAATTTGGTATCCATATACCCGTTTTTGAGGGATCCGAAGAGGAACACGCTTCTCATCTAGAGATGTGCGCACGCCAGGTGGCCAATCCCTTTTTTCAGCATCACCGAGGAGAATCTGATTTCATACTAAAAATCATTTTTTCTGTTGAGAACTGCACAGATGAAATCCTGGGCCCTGTAGCGGGAAGACTGCGGGAATACTTTGATTTGCAAGCTGATTTCTCTGTCGTGATTGACCTTGAGGGTGAGAACCAAAGCAATACCATCTGAAAATGCAGTGAAAACAATGAAATACAACCCATCGGAACTGGAAAAGAGATGGCAGGCTTATTGGGAAAAGGAGGGTCTTTTCAAGGTTGTGGAAGACCCTGCGAAGGAGAAGTATTATCTGCTTGAGATGTTCCCTTATCCTTCGGGAAAGATCCATATGGGTCACGTGAGGAATTACACCATCGGTGATGTGGTGGCTCGGTACAAGAGAATGCGTGGAAAAAATGTCCTTCATCCTATGGGGTGGGACGCCTTTGGACTCCCCGCAGAAAATGCAGCCATTGAGAATAACACCCATCCCGCCAAATGGACCTACGGGAATATAGAATCCATGAGAACTCAGCTCAAGAGGATGGGTTTCAGCTATGATTGGGACCGTGAATTGGCCACCTGTGATCCGGAATACTATCTTTGGGAGCAACTGATCTTTCTCAAAATGTATGAAAAAGGCCTGGCCTATAAGAAAAGGACATACGTGAACTGGTGTGAGAGCTGTCAGACGGTTTTGGCCAAAGAGCAGGTTGAAAATGGGTGCTGCTGGCGGCACACAGACCAGGAGGTCAATCTCAGGGAGATGGATAGCTGGTTTTTCAAGACGACAGATTATGCCGAGGAAATCCTGGAACACTGTGACAGGCTTCCCGGATGGCCCGAGCGTGTTCTGACCATGCAAAAGAACTGGATCGGGAAGAG
>DAOVAK010000547.1 GCA_030671095.1 Deltaproteobacteria bacterium
ATACCTTGAGCACACTATAACCAGGTACAACATGTAGGGATTTAGCGAAAGTGCGGTTTCTCGTCTTCAAATGATAGATGATTAGTTCTTTCGCAATTCGTCAATTTTAGGAAGCGCCGATGACTGCCGAATTCAGTTAGATATGCGCACCCAGCCTGTAGATGTTACGTATAGTAATCGTAAGCCAGGAGACTTGTGGGAGGCTTTACACTTATAGATACTATGCAGGGGCCCGTTGGTCACCCTTCGGTGATAGAGTGAGGTAAGAAAAAACAACCAAAGGAGGCTTGAAATAGAAAAGAGCAGGGAGGCTGTCAATTTAATTCTATTAAAAAATACATTCACTAGTCATAACCTTATCAAATTTGAGAGGCTGTGGTCACATCAGGGGTAAAGGGGTGATTAAAAAAGCTGATCTTGATTTTTCAGGTCCTTAGTCGCGTTGGAAGAGGAACTGCCTGATCCCGCTGCGGTAGATGAAGGACTTGACTAGGGTGAAGGGGGCCAACAGGGCAAGTACCTCCCGGTTTTGGCAGATGCGAAAGGGAAGATCGAGCTGGGGCTGGGGGCGTAGGTCCAGGCGGAAGCCCTCCCCGATGACAAAGGAGTTTACCGGGGTCCGGATCGCCTGCTCGCCCAGGACGAATACCATCGCCATGCCGCCTGGCCTCACCATGTCATGACACAGTTCCACAAGCCTGCGCCCCTCACGGGCGTCCAGGCGACTGATCAGGTCCCACAGCAATATCCCATCGAAGCTCTGGGATGGGTAGTCCAAGTGCTGCCAGAACCGGCTGAGGGGAAACCCCTTGCGCCGGCCCTGATCCAGGCGGAGGAACAGGTCACGGACATAGAGCTTCTTCACCCGCTGGGCGAAGAAGCTGATATTCTCACCGCAGATCGGCCCCACATCCAGCACCGCTGCCTCCTGCGTGAGGCCGTCGAAGAACAGCTGAACGACATTGCTGCCATGGGATGAGGTAGCCAAGGATTTGGCATCACTCACTCGGATAAGGGGCTTCTTTTTCGGTTCGGAAGGTTCCCGCTCGGCTGGTTTGTAAGGAGGAGCGTCCTCTTTGTGGGGCTCACGCTGTAGCTCAATGACCGCCTTGAGGTAAGCCCCGTCCTCTACTGAGATGTGTTTGGCTTTGATTTCGCCGTTGAAATCGGCCTCCTTGGTGATCCCCACCTTTTCACGGGCCTCTATGTTGCCGATCAGCCGCCCGCTGATGGTCACCTTGTCAGCGTGGATATCAGCCTCCACCCGCCCCTTGAGATCCACGGTGAGGTGGTAGCCCTGAAGCTTGACACTGCCCTTTACCGAGCCATTGATCACGAGGTCTCCACTGCCCCGGATGCTCCCCTCGAAGGATGCTTGCTCGCCGATGATGGTCTTTCCTTCCATGGAGACCAGCGAGTTGCTGCTCTTCACGCTCCTGGTTTTTCTCAGCATGGAAAGACCCCTTATTCGCATTCTATCTGATCTCACGGAACATTATAGATCGTAACCTTTACGGCTGATTCGCCACTTCACGTCTGATTTTTCCCAAATATGGTCTCCAAAATTGCGGTTTCCATTTCCGGACTAGGCTGCCAGTGGTATTTATTGGTATAGCGTTTTCTCGAAAAGGCTTGTGCTTCATGGTGGCGATATCCTCCTCTCAGGCTGCCTAATACAGCATTAATTCTGCCTATCCCAATACATCATGGCTTTCATAGTATTGTTCCTTAATTTCGATTTTTCACACTTCTTGCCATATACTTAAATTCGAGGAATTTGAGGATTACATATGGTAGTTGAAAGGTCAATATCAGATTGCACCGAGCGAGCGAAATGATCTCCGCAAAAGATATCTACTTCAAGATGAACTCTGAGCTTCGGTAACTTTTCCGACTTTGTTGAATTGCGACAGGAATAATTAAAGCAGGGTCGTTCGGTGAATGCTCACACTTCGGTTAGTGCTGGCAGTCCCGGGGCTTGAAAGTATCTGCCTCTGGGGCTATTAAGAGAGTCAAAGACATAAAAGGCAGGACAATTCGCTGTCCTGCCTGCTCGCATTCTTAATAGCACATTAAGAGGCCTATAATCGCTTCGTCCACTTTTTCTTTTTCTTCAGCTGGCCGGGAGGATATTTCCGCTTGTGTTCCTCAAACCCTGTGAATGGCTTATCAGAATCCATCTCGATCGTCACATACTCTCCAAGCTGCACCCTCAGTTCACTCGGTAGGGACACCGACATCCGCCAATGGTCGCCCTCAAGGTAGAAGTACACCTTTCTATGGAGGTCAAAGTACACCCTGGCACCCGTATAGTATCGATAGCTATGTTTCGCCCGATACCCATGAGCCTTTGCGTGCGGCGGTGGACCCCCTCTCTGGTCCTGTACCACAACAGGAGGCCCGCCGACCTGAATACCCGCCGTGGGGGTCTTACAGGAACTAAGGGAGATGGTAACAAAAGCACAACACAGAAAGATGAGTAGTTTTTCCCGGTGGCCTTGACGCTTCATTCTAATCCTCCGTAATCTATGGTGAAGAGTTTCATGTACGGGTCCCAACTCAACGCCCGTGCCTGTGTTCCTTTGCCAGGACGTCGGCACCCTTCTCAAGCTCTCTTATCGGCAGTTGGGTCGAAATCCTTGAGAGCTCTATTCCGACCTCAGTCCGCGCCTTGTTAGTCATCGCTCGAGCAGTGGGACTTTGAAGGACTCTCTATTAGCGGAGGAAACAATGAAATGCTTGCTGAGGAATGGCCGTTGCAGGTTTCAAACGGCATTCGAGAAAATCAGCGAGGTGGAAGGATACTATGATTCAGCAGAAATCATTAATTTTGAGCCGGTCGCTGAAACCAGTGCCAGTTCAGTTACTGTTCAACCTTGACAACCACTAGCGTGAAGTCATCTTCCATGCTTAGCGGGT
>DAOVAK010000586.1 GCA_030671095.1 Deltaproteobacteria bacterium
ATAAATATGGGATACGAGAGAGGAATCTCGATCAAGCCCAAGGGCGAGTTGGGTGAGGTCATTTGAGCCGATGGAGAATCCATCGAAAATATCTGCAAATTGATCGGCGCAGATCACGTTGCTCGGGATCTCGCACATCACATAAATCTCTAGACCATCCTCCCCCTGCACCAGGCCGAACTCTCTCATCACCTCAACCACCCTCTTGCCCTCTTCCGGGGTTCTGCAAAAGGGCACCATGACTTTTATGTTTGTGAGTCCGATCTCGCTTCGCGCTTTATGCAGGGCATGGCACTCCAGTTCAAAGGCGGGTTTGAAGTTTTCGTCATAGTAGCGGGAGGCCCCCCTCCAGCCGATCATGGGGTTGCTCTCCTGTGGTTCATAGAGATATCCACCGAGCAGATTCTCATACTCATTGGTTTTAAAATCGGACAATCTGACGATCACATCATTGGGATAAAATCCTGCACCAATCCGGCTCACGCCTTCAGCCAGCTTGTCGATAAAGAATTGCGCCTTGTCCTCATAGACGGAGGTTATCTGGTCAATCTTGTAGACGACCCCTGCAACCCTCTGATCGGTTGCGGCCTTCTTTTTTAACTTTTCATAATCAATCAAGGCGAGGGGATGGATCCCGATGTGGGAATTTATAATGAATTCTATCCTGGCCAAGCCTACCCCATCGTTAGGTATCATTCCCTGCGTGAAGGCCTGCTCAGGTATCCCCACGTTCATCATGATCTTGGTCCTGGTTGCAGGCAACTCGTCCAAGTTCATGGTCTCCACATTGTATTTCAGCAGTCCTTCATACACATTCCCGGTCTCACCTTCACAACAGGAGGCGGTGATTTTCTGACCCGTCTGGAGCACTTCATCGGCATTGCCTGTGCCAATGACGCAGGGAATCCCCAGTTCCCGGGAGACGATGGCTGCATGGCATGTGCGTCCGCCCTTATTGGTCACAATGGCTGAAGCTAGCTTCATAATGGGTTCCCAGTCGGGATCGGTCATATTTGTGACCAGGACCTGGCCCTTCTTGAATTTGTCCATCTCAGACGATGACTCGATCACGTTGGCCACCCCCTGGCCCACCTTCATGCCCACGGCAGTCCCGCTGGTCAAGATCTCTCCCTCTTCAAGGAGTTGGTAATTTTCGTAGGTGTTAGAATCCTTCTGTGAGTGGATGGTTTCTGGCCTCGCTTGGACAATAAAAAGCTCCCCAGTCCCCACATTGACGCCATCACCATCCTTGGCCCATTCAATATCCATTGGCTTGTAATAACCAGCCTCCTTGCTGTAATGATCCTCAATGATGCAGGCCCATTCTGCAAGTTTGAGGAGCTCATCGTCATCCAAGACATAGCGGTGCCTTTCGGTGATGGTGGTGGCCACATTTTTCGTGGTGGCCTCATCCTCCATGGAATAGACCATCTTGATATCCCTGTCTCCCACCTTGCGGTTTATGATGGCCGCCTTACCCATCTTCAGTGTGGGCTTGAATACATAATATTCATCCGGGTTCACGGTCCCTTGAACCACATTCTCCCCCAAGCCATATGCAGCGGTCAGGAAAACGGCATCTTTAAATCCGGTCTCTGTATCTATGGAAAAGATGACCCCGGAATAGGCAGAATCGCTTCGGACCATTTTCTGCACCGCTATGGAGAGGGAAACATCAACTTGACCATAACCCTTATCGTGACGATAGCTGATGGCGCGATTCGTAAAAAGACTGGCAAAGCAATTGCGGCAGGCCTGCAGCACACTCCTCTTCCCCCTGATATTTAGAAAGGTATCCTGCTGACCAGCAAAAGAGGCATCGGGCAGGTCCTCGGCCGTAGCCGATGATCGAATGGCCACATCCAGGTCATCCAGACCCTGCTGGCCAAACTCCTCTGCCAGTTGGTCATAGGCCATGTAGACGGCTTGAGTCAGATCCGGAGGAAACTCCGCGTGCCTTATGATATCGCGGACCTCCCTTCCCCTTCTCATCAGGTCATAGACGTCCCCGGTTTCCAGGTCTTTGAGCACCTTCTTGATCTCATCCTCAATCCCTGCATATTTGAGGAAGTATCGATAGGCGTAGGCGCTAATGGCAAAGCCATTGGGAATACTGATCCCTTTATCATGGAGTTCTCGATACATCTCTCCAAGGGAAGCGCACTTCCCGCCAACCATGGGAACATCATCTATGCCGATTTCATTAAACCAGAGGATAAAGTTCTTGCTCCTGTCTGGCATCGCCATTCTCCTTTAAATATGTCGTTGGCATGGTGACTGGGGCGTTCTTCATGAAGACTGATTAAGGTAACATTAACCTAATTTGTTGTCAATTGGCAAAATATGGTCTACAAACGCTATTGAGACTAGGCACATGGCCCATGGCATCAGGCTCAATGCCCTCGCCAAGACCGATTTCTGTTGGCCTTGTGCCCTTCGCCCTACGTAACACTTTAGCCGTTTGAAAAGCCCCTGGGCTAAGCGGCATTCTCTGGAGGAGCCAAAAAATTTGCCCGGTGCCCTTAAGTATGGCGCACAAAGCGAAGTAGCTCTGATAGCCGTGCTCTGTCAATAAAATCCCTTGCAGGATTTTATAAAACGCCTCCCGAATGCCCTCGGGAGGCTTAGAAGCCCCCGGGGACCGGGGGCGTTATCTAAAATTTTCCGAGAGAAAAATTTTAGGAAGGTTTTTGGCCCCTCCAGAGAACCCCGCTCAGCCCGCCAAGAGTTTTTGCACGGC
>DAOVAK010000252.1 GCA_030671095.1 Deltaproteobacteria bacterium
TGCTAAATACGGGAGCCAATGTCATAGCAAGCCACTGCCCGGCATGTGTCATGCAACTCAAAAGGTCAGCAGAAAAGATGAAGGCCGACGTGAAGGTTATGGACCTGGTGGAGATTCTCGATGAAGCCCTCCAATAGAAACAGCGGTCTGTCTGCGTAAAATACGATCAAACCATATCATCAAATGTAGAAAAGGAGGAGAGCAGGAGATGAGTGACAGTTCCCAATCGGCTAAGACCCAACCCTGGAAAACAGACAACTGGCACGTAAGCCCGTGGAATTACCTGGAAGAGGTGACCAAGGGTTTCCAACCGCCCAAGGAAGTCAAGATTCATGACATCACTCTAAGAGACGGTGAGCAGCAGGCCGGGATCATATTTACCAAGGACGATAAAGTGAGAATTGCTGAGAAGCTCGCTGAAGTGGGCGTACACCGTATCGAGGCAGGCATGCCGGCAGTCTCTCCCCGAGACGAAGCGGCCATTAAAGAGATTGTGAAGCGCAACCTAACATCTGATATTTTCTGCTTCAGCCGTTGCATGGTAGACGATGTGAAACGGGCAGCAGATTGTGGTGTAAAGGGGATCATTATTGAGATCCCTGCGAGCGCCCACCTCATAGAACAGGCCTATAAATGGCCTTTGGAAAAGGCTATTGACCTTTCCATTAGCGCGACTGCCTCTGCCAGAGAACAAGGGCTATATACGGTCTTCTTCACCATCGATGCCACCAGGTCTGACCTGAACTGGCTACTCGACCTGGTGGATAAGGTGGCCACCGAGGGCCATATGGATGCCTTCACTCTGGTGGATACCTTCGGTGTGCTCTCTCCCCATGCGGCGGCCTACTTCACCAAAAGGGTTAAGGAGAGGGTGGAAAAGCCACTGGAGATTCACTTTCATTCTGACTTCGGCATGGGGGTGGCCAACACGATCAATGCGATCCTTGCTGGCGCCGAGGTGATCCACACGACAGTTACAGGGATTGGCGAGCGGGCCGGGAACACCCCTATGGAGGAGACCGTGCTTGCCCTATTGACCATGTACGGCATCGATGTGGGCATTGATTTCAGCAAGATGAATGAACTCTCCAAACTTGTCCAAGAACTCTCGGGGAGTAGAGTTCCAGCCAGTCGACCCTTTATAGGCGACGGCGCTTACAGCATCGAATCGGGAATCGTTACCGGTTGGTTCAAAAACGTTTTTGAGGAAAACCCCACAACCGTCTTCCCTGTACACCCTGATTTCGTGGGACATGAGAGCCCAAAAATTGTCATGGGTAAAAAGAGCGGCCTTGATAACATTGCCGTATGGTCAGAGAAGCTGGGAATCCAACTGGATGAAGAAGAGGCCCTTTCTGCCCTCCAGGAAATCAAACTCAGGTCCCATGACCTAAAACGGGTGCTTACCGAAGAGGAATTTAGGGAAATAGCCGAAGGGGTCAAGGCTAGACAATAAAACAGGCCAAAGAGTTCCACAACATGAGAAAGGGAGGTCTTACTATGTTCGATGACATGCAGAGTTTCATAACGGCATTAGACGAAAAAGGAAAGTTGAGGAAGATCAATGGCGCCCACTGGGATCTTGAAATTGGCACCATTCACGAAATTGTGAGTGAGAGGCTGGGGCCCGCATTGTTGTTTGATGAGATACCTGGATATCCCAAGGGATATCGTGTGGCCACTAACCTCCTCAATTTCAAGCTGGCTCAGAAGTTGGCACTCGGTCTTGATGAGACCATGACGGATATGGAAGTCATTCGTTACTGGAAAGAAAAGATGAAAGACTTCGCCCCGGTTCCCCCTGAGGAGGTGGATGATGGTCCAATTTTTGAAAACATCCTTACAGAAGACGATGTGGACCTATTCATGTTTCCGACCCCAAAATGGCATGAGCACGATGGGGGTCGATACATCGGCACGGGGGTCATTACAATCACACAGGATCCGGACGAAGGATGGGTCAATTCCGGGACCTATCGCGTCATGATACACGACGAGAAGACCCTTTCCTTCTATATGTCGCCAGGCAAGCACGGCAGGCTGATGCGGGAGAAATATTGGGCAAAGGGAGAACCTTGCCCAGTGGTCATATGCTTTGGTATGGACTTGACGCTCTATACTTTTTCAACCATTTCTCTCCCATGGGGGGTATCGGAATACGACGCGGCTGGCTTCCTTAAAGGAAAACCGATCAGGGTGGTGAAGGGTAAGGCGACTGGCCTCCCCATACCGGCTACCGCAGAGATCGCCGTGGAGGGATTCGCACCGCCTCCGTCTGAAGACGTGAGGGAAGAAGGGCCCTTTGGAGAGTGGACCGGCTACTATGCTTCTGGCAGGAAAACAGAACCGGTGGTCTATGTGAAGAACCTCTATTTCCGCAACAATCCCATCATGTTCGGACAGCCCCCTGTCAAGCCACCGGCATTCTTCTGGTTTCCCATCCCAGTGCATACGGCTGCAACCCTTTGGGACCGGTTGGAAAAAGCCGGTGCCACCGGTATCAAGGGCGTCTATGTTCATGGCCCTGGCAATCGCGTGATTGGGGTTATCTCACTGAAGCAGAGTTACAACGGCCATGCGCGTCAGGTAGCCACCCTAGCTGCTGCCTTTTTGCACGGAGGATCTTGCACCGGAAGATATATCATCACGGTGGATGAAGACATCGACCCGTCAAATCTGGATGAGGTGCTCTGGGCGGTGTCTACAAGGGTCAATCCAGAGAGGGCCATAACTATTGTCCCTGGATTTTTGACCAGTGCCCTAGACCCAACGCTCTCCCCCGAAGAGCGCCAGAGAAAAGAATACACCACCTCGAAGGTCTTCATCGATGCCTGCTGGCCTTATCACTGGAAAGATGCCGTTCCTCCAATCATCCGCTCCTCTGAGGAGTTAAGAAACAAAATCATGACAAAGTGGGAAGGGCTCTTTCAGGATATCTAACGGGGTAATTTGGACGATACATCTGAAAAGCGAATCAAAGATATTGTAAGGCCCATACTTGAGAGGGGAAGACCTAGTGACTGGGAGCACACCCTTCGAGCCGTTGTATACGGGAAGTACTTGCTGCAACATGAGAAAGGGGAAGAGGGTATCGTCATTCCCGCGCTATATCTTCACGACATCGGTTGGAGCAAGGTCAATCTCAATGATTTCTTGCATGCCCCTCCAGCCCAAAAGAGGATGACGGAGAGTTCCTCTCTTCACATGAAATACGGCGCCCTCTTAGCGGAAGAGATCTTGGAAGAGTTACGCTACAATCCCGAATTAAGCCGAAGGGTCGTATCGATCATTGCCAATCATGATGCGCCCGAGGAGGTCTTGCAGCTTGAGGATTCATCGGCAATCCTTGTGCTCGAAGCAGATCGGCTTGACCGGTATGGTCCTGAGAGTCTAAATCGATTCTCAGCCGTCTTTGGAGCAGGATACCTGAGGAGGGAGCATGGAAATCAGGGCATGTCCTATCTCAGGACCGGCCTTGATATTTGGTTTAAGACTCGAACCGCCAAGTCCCTGGCTCAGAAATTGGCCAGGGACCAGGGTCTGTTTGGAGATGCAAATAGTTAAAACAACACAGCAGCCAAGAAAAAAGGCAATATGGCCAGCGCAACATCTGATTGTCTCCGCCGGGTCATTACATCGAAAAGGAGTTCTTTCTGAGATTTAACCCTTCCCTCTGGCATAGAAACCGAATCATTATCTTGCCAAGACCAAGCTGCTGATTTCTTCCTACGGCTAGTAAAAATGTCTTACTCACCTCGTCCTAACCCTTCCCCTTGCCTCCGGCTCGTAGGGCGTACAGCTCGAAGAGAAGACGGAGGGCGGGTTGGGGGCGGAAATCGGAGGGTTTCATTATGGAGAATTTCGAATCCTTATCAACGGGCCAAGTTTTGGAAAAAGGTTCCCATGAGGTTCCCGATAAAATCGCCGTGGTCGATGGCGAAGCGAGGAAGACCTATAGGGAACTCAATGCCATGGCAGACGCGCTAGCATCCAGTCTATCGGAACTGGGATTTAGAAAAGGGGACCGGGTTGCCATATACATGCACAATTCCCTAGAACTCATGACGGCCTTCTACGCCCTCCAGAAATTGGGGGTTATCGTGGTATGGGTGAATCCCAATTATCGGGTGAGCGAGGCCCAGTTTATGCTTGCGAATTCTGAGGCAAAAGGGGTTGTTATCTTCAGGGAATGGGATGGATACGACTATCTAGATTCTATGTTAGACATTAAGGGCGCTTTGCCAAACCTTGAGTCGATCCTCCTCGCAGGCGATGGAGAGGGTGAAGGCGTTTATTCATTTTATGACCTCATAGAGAGGGGGACGGACAAAAAATATTCCCAGCCTCATATTGACACGAAAGAAAATCTTTCCATGTTCCTATATACATCAGGAACCACAGGGCGTCCAAAAGGCGCCATGATCTCCCATTACGCAGCTGTAAGGGCCGGTTGGGAGTATTCTTTAGGTGTAAAGGCATCATCTGAGGATCGATTTATTGCGGCGTTACCCATGAGCCATTCTTATGGCTGCGGGGCAATCCTCATTCAACCCATATTGCTTCAGTCCACTCTTGTCCTTATGGATAAATTCGATACGGAGAAGGCCTTCCAGATCATTGAGAAAGAGAAGATAACCCTGCTACTGGGCGCACCCACCCATTACATCTTGGCATTGAGCCATAAGAGCAGAAAAGAATATGACCTTGGTTCCCTGAGGGCCGGTCTCATCGCCGGATATATACCTCCGGAGGGATTGATCACGAAAGTTGAAGAGGAGATGGGTATGTACATCACCTCTTTCTGGGGGGCCTCGGAGGTGGGTCCTGGGGTGGGGATAATTTGTCCTTATCCTTCACCTCTCGAGATAAGGGAGAAATATATTGGCCAACCCATAGTGGGTACAGAGGTGCGAGTCGTGGATCCGGCGAGTCAGGAAGAAGTCCCTGAAGGCGAGATCGGTGAGTTGACCCTATCAGGGTGGCATGTGATGAAGGGGTATTGGAGAAATCCCGAAGAGACCGAAAAGCAGATTGTGAATGGATGGCTCTTCATGGGGGACCTGGTCTCCAGGGAAAAGGATGGCAACCTTAGAGTCTATGGCCGAACAAAGGACCTGATCAATCGTGGGGGTTACAAGATTTACCC
>DAOVAK010000606.1 GCA_030671095.1 Deltaproteobacteria bacterium
TATCCCAGAATAAAGGTATGTAAAATGAGAATCCTCAATAGAAGATGGCTCACTATTATTGGCCTCATCTTCGCAGCCCTACTTCCGTTCATCATTAGGAACGTCTATTTGCTGCACCTTTTGATCTACACGTCCATGTACAGCATTCTCGGCATGGGTTTCAGCATGATGTGGAAGAATCGTCTCATAACCTGTGGTCAAGCTGGGTTCTGGGCAGTGGGTGCTTATACCTCAGCGCTATTAGTCACAAAGGCGGGTCTCTCTTTCTGGCTGGCTATGCCAATTGCTGGATTGGCTTCCGCCCTTTTTGCCCTCTTTATATTTGTCCCAGCACTCAGGGCAGGGCCGCTCGTTTTTTTTGGCATGAGCCTGGTTTCCAGCTTTATCGTCATGGAAGTCCTGGGTACTGTGGAGTTCTTTGGCGGATGGGAAGGTCTCATGGACATACCCAGCCCGTCCATCGGTTCTTTCACCTTTTTTAATAAGACCTCCTACTATTATCTTGTGCTGGCCCTATTACTGGTGAACATTGCCGTTTTTTACGCCCTTTACAAATCCAGGATTGGCCGAGCCTGGACGGCGATCGGGTCGAACGTACGATTGGCTGAGGCACAGGGTATAAATGTTTATAGATACAGACTGGCCGCTTCAGTTATTGCCTGCTTTTTTGCAGGTGTCTGTGGTGCCTTTTACGCTCACTACCAGAATTTACTGGTACCAAACACCTTTAGCTTTCTTCTCTCCATCTATGTTCAGATGTATGCGCTCATTGGTGGTTTGGGCTTTTTCATCGCAGGACCCATTGTTGGTGCCGGTGTGATGGTATTTCTGCCTGAGTCCTTGCGGGTCGCCGAGCAGTTCCAGCCCATATTTTTCGCCATTCTCATCATACTGATCGTTATTTTTTTGCCAGGTGGGATATTGAGTGTTCCCCAGCGGTTTCGAGGACTGACCGACAAGTTTTCCATCATGGGCAAGGAGTCTAAAGGATAGTTGATGGAGACGCTCTATGACGCTGCTTGAGACCAGAAGTTTGACAAAATACTTCGGAGGCCTGGCTGCCATTAATGAACTGGACATGGAGGTCTTCGAATCAGAAATCCTGGGCCTGATCGGGCCCAATGGGGCAGGCAAGACCACGTTGTTCAATTTGATAAGCAGTTTCTTCCCGCCCACAAAGGGTGAGGTGATGCTTAAGGGCAGGCTGATAAGTGGACTGAAACCACACGAGGTGGCGCAAAAGGGGGTAGGGCGAACCTTTCAGCAGTCCACCCTATTCATGGGATCCTCTGCCCTTAATAACGTGTTTACTGGATTTCATATGAACTACAAGACAGGCCTGTTGAAGCAGTTCCTACACACACCAAAGGCCCGCAAAGAGGCGAAGTTCATCAAAGAAAAGGCTCTTGAGATACTGGAGTATATGGGTTTGGGCCCCCTGAAGGATGAATTAGCAGAGAATCTCCCCCATGGGCATCAACGTATTCTCAGTATCTGTGTTGCCTTGGCCGCCAATCCGGAGCTTTTACTCTTGGATGAACCCGTAACAGGGATGAATCCAGGAGAGACTGAGCAGACCATCGATCTGATCAGGCGGCTAAGGGACAGAGGGATCACCATCGTGGTGGTGGAACATGATATGAAGGCCATTATGAGCCTGTGCGATAGGATTGTGGTATTGAACTACGGGAGAAAGATCACCGAAGGACCTCCTGAAGAGATAAGGGAAAACATAGAGGTCATCGAGGCCTATCTGGGAAAAGAGGGAGCATGAGGTGAAGCAGCTTGAGGTCAGAAATCTGTTCGTTCACTACGGGAAGGCAGAAGCGTTGAAAGGCATTTCCATCGGTGTTGATCAAGGGAAGATCGTTACCCTCATCGGAGCCAATGGCGCCGGGAAGACAACGACTTTGAGGACCATATCTGGCCTGAAGATCCCGAGCTCTGGTGAGGTATGGTTTGAAGGCAAACAGATCGTTGGGATGCCTCTCCATGAGATTGTCAGGTTAGGTATCGCTCAGGTCCCCGAGGGCAGGAGGGTCTTTGCCACCATGACCGTACTTGAGAACCTGCAAATAGGGGCATATCTGCGCAAAGATAAGCGGGAAATAACGAAAGACCTGGAGAACATATACGAGCACTTCCCCGCCTTGAGGACAAGACTGGGGCAACCGGCTGGAAGTCTGAGCGGTGGCGAGCAACAGATGTTGGCCACGACTCGGGCCCTGATGACGAGCCCCAAGTTGCTCCTGATGGACGAGCCGAGCATGGGCCTATCCCCCATTCTGGTCGGGAAAGTGGGCAAAATCATTAAGGACATTAACAGCGACGGGATAAGCATCATCCTGGTCGAGCAAAATGCGCGCATGGCGCTCAACATAGCGCATTACTGTTATGTTTTGGAGGTGGGTAGGATTGCTACCCAGGGAACCGTGGAAGCCCTCTCCAGCGATGAGGAAGTAAAGAAGGCCTACCTGGGTAGTTAAAAACCATGGAACGTGTTGTAAGAACGATAAATGGGATAGAAGATCGGTTACTCTCTGAGCCCGTTCGGTCATCCCACATTTCTCAAGGCTATATCTATTGCGCAAGCGGGCGGGGGGGGGGGGGGTTGGGTGTTTTTTATGGGTGGGGGTGGAAACAAAAAATAAAAGGCGGGGAACA
>DAOVAK010000023.1 GCA_030671095.1 Deltaproteobacteria bacterium
ATAACGAAAATAAAAAGGAGGACACTCCATGAAATTGCCATACCACTTTGTCACGATCATTGATGCTAATAACATGATAAGCCATAGCTGTCCATTACAAATTATCGCCCCAATTAATCCAAGACGTTCAATTGGGTGTTATTTGTTATTCGTTATTCGATTGTTGTTAATCATTATTCTTATATCTTTACCAGAGACCAGATATCATCTTGGATATCTGGTTTTCTAAACGGATAATCAATAACGATTAACAAATAACGCCTCATGAGCACCTCTTGAGAGGCTGTTGAGCTTGACATAAAAGCGCTTGGCTTCTTATATTATTCCTTATAGAAGACTCCAATTCCCCCCTTAACCTGTCTGTATTTAGACCCGGGCTGATAAGGCACGAGCCGCGGTCTAAGGATGAAAGGAGGGCACTATGGAGAACCCATCAGCCAAAGAGGATAGGAATCCCTATGAGCAGAGTCGCTACAGGTCTTGATGTTTTTCGAGATGAGTATTGGGGAAAATTGAAGGGTTATAGACTAGGCTTACTCTCCAATCAAGCCTCTGTAGACAGTCAGCTAAAACCGGCCAAAGAAATCGTCTCTAGCCTATTGCCTGGTCAGTTGAAGGCCCTCTTTGGCCCTCAACATGGTTACTGGGGGATAGATCAGGAAAATATGATCGAGACGGATCATTCCCATGACAGAGATCTAGACATACCCCTTTTCAGTCTCTACTCAGAGACGAGAGAGCCGTTACCTGAAATGCTTGATCTGATAGACATCCTCATCATCGATCTACAGGATGTGGGTACAAGGGTATATACTTTTGCGTCAACACTGTTGAACTGTCTCAGGGCTGCGTCCAAATCGGGGAAAAAGGTGATTGTCTTGGACCGACCCAACCCCCTGGGTGGCGTGATGGTTGAGGGCAATCTCTTGAAACCCGAACTTCACTCTTTTGTGGGACCTTTCGCTCTCCCCATGCGCCACGGCTTAACTATGGGCGAAATGGCGAAAATTTTTGACAAGAACTCCAATATTGAAGCTGACTTTGAGATCGTGCCCATGAAGGGATGGAATCGGAATATGATTTGGCAGGATACGGGCCTGAAGTGGGTCATGCCTTCACCCAATATGCCACTGCCTGTAACAGCTCAGGTCTATCCGGGTCAGGTCATATGGGAGGGGACAAATCTGTCCGAGGGCAGGGGGACGTGCCGTCCTTTTGAGATCTTCGGTGCCCCTTTCTTGGATACCAGCTTGATCAAAAAGAGTTTACCCCCTGAAGCCTGGGCAGGATGTTTCTTGCAAGAGGTATTGTTTCGCCCCACATTCCACAAATGGGAAGGCGAAATCTGCAGGGGATTTATGATTCACATCCTCGATCACCGGCTATATCATCCCTATTTCTCCACAATTGTCCTTCTCAAAGCCATCCTAGAGCTTCATAAGGAGCAATTCGCCTGGAGGAAGCCTCCCTATGAATACGAGTATAAAAAAATGCCGATTGATGTGATACTGGGCGATTCGTCTCTTAAAATCAAAATTGAAAAGGGTGCCGATCTTTTCGAGATCAAGGAAACATGGCGTGAAGAGTTGAAAGATTTTCTGGAATGGCGTAAATCGTACCTCCTCTATTCTTAGTTATCTATAGACAGATACGCTGGCTGTAAAAGCCCTCTTTATAATCCCCCCATTGTCTTGAGCAGTTTTTCACCTAACTTTATGTATTCATTCCCAAGCTTTTTGGCAATCCATGTCCTTGCGCTTTGAGATTTCAGGGTCAGAGCAAGGATCTCTTTCAAGAGCTTACGTTCCTTGCTGTCGAGCATTAACATGGCACTCGATTTGTCATGCAGCGCATGATGTATTTCCTGACTATCCTTCTTCATGTTGTTTGTAACTTACTTCTTTTGCCCACCGCTAATCCACTTATCTATGGCCTCTTTATCAAATCGCCACACTCTGCCAATACGAATGGCCGGTATCTTACCTTCTGCGGCGTACTTGCAGATGGTAATCTCATGTAGCTTTAAATACTTGGCCAGTTCTTTTGTTGTCATTATCTGTGGCATAGCAAACTCCTCATATCTTTTTCTTGGGTTAATTTGGTAATTGTTAAGGTCCCTATAGTTATGTATAATACCTAAAACGTATAAAGTCAATAAAAAACTGTTAATAGTAAATAAAAATATATTATCTTTATTTATTTAGCTTGTATTAACTTTCTTTAAAGTTCTATTCTGAATAATTAAGGATAACTATAGGTTGTGAACCGAAAAAATCTCCTTGAAATTCTGTTCATTGGCTTCATTTGTCTTTCATTTACCCATTCCACGTATAACCGTGTCAAATTTGTCTATGATGGAGATACCATTCTCCTGGAAACGGGAGAGAAAGTAAGGTACTTGGGTATTAATGCCCCTGAGATGGATTATCAAGGAAAGAAAAGTGAATTCATGGCCATTGCCTCCAGAGATTACAATTCTCGCCTTGTGGACAAGAAGAGGGTGAGATTAGAATTTGATCAGGAAAAGAGGGACCATCATGGGAGACTTCTCGCCTATGTGTTCCTGGAGGGTGGCGAAATGGTCAATGCCCTTTTGTTAAGGCAGGGGTTTGCACATGTCATGGTTAAGAGACCCAATCTCAAATACTTTTCACCTCTCCTCAATGATCAGCGGATGGCCATAAAAGAAAAACTGGGGATCTGGAGCCAGGCTACCGAGAAAATGGAAAGGTACTACCTTGGCAACGGCAAGTCATATCGCTTCCACAGACCGGGATGTGCCTTTGCCGCGCAAATAAGGGCCTACAATCTTGTGAAATTCGAGAGCCGCCGCAAGGCCTTTTGGGAAGGCTTTAGTCCCTGCAAGCGATGTAGACCCTAGGGTAACCCTCCAATGTCTTACGCCTTAGTAAAGAATCCGGGCCGTCCAACGCGTAGGCTCTACGAGCCGGAGACCCAGAGAACCCCGCTTTGCTCAAGCCCCATAGGTGCTAGCAGGACGAGGCTACGGCCCTTTTCGAAAGGCCGTATCTCAAAAAAAATTCCACCGGGTCCCGCAGTGACCCAATATTTTGAGGTTCCTGCCCGCCATCGCTCTCGCTCAGGCGAGGCGGGCGGGTGCGCCTCTGCGCCCTTGGGAGTCTCCCGTCACTTTGTTAAACCGCAAAATATTGGGTCACCGCCCACTCACACCGTAGATACGGGCTTGAGAAATGGGACGTGGCCTCGGAATGAAAGAGCACAGCGAAAATCCATTATACCCCCATGCCCCCGTTAGAGGATGCCTTCATCGCCACCCTCAAGGGCAAAGGGCGGGCAATTTTGGCGAGGTATTGTAAATACAGGCCTCGTTGTCTAAGTTGGAACGACAGGTTTTTTGGTGATGGCCCTGTTATAGGCGCTAATCATATCCCTGCGGGTCAAAACGCCCAACAACTTGCGGGGGTCACGGGAAGAAATGACAGGTAAGATGGAGAAATCCCTTGATGTGATCTTCTCCATGGCATCGTAGAGATTGTCATCAATGGACACGCTAACCACCTTGGGAGTGGCCACTTCTTTGACCACCACCAGATCCTTAAGATTTTCGTCAAAGACCACGTCACGATAGTCATAATGGGTCACGATACCCATTAATCGGCCCTCCTTGTCCACAACAGGGAAGCTTTTATATTTGCTCTTGGATATCTTTTCTGCCAATCCCCCCAGGGATATGTCTTCAGGTATGGTTTCCACTTCTGGGTTCATCACATCACTGACCGGGATGGACTTCAAGACATTGACTTCTTTTCCTGCCCTGATGTTTACCCCTCTCCTTGCCAGCTTTAGAGTGTATATGGAGTCCTTTAATAACTGACCACTCGCCAAGGAGCTTATGATGCAGGCGACCATAAGCGGTAGGATGATCTTGTAGTCACCAGTCATCTCGAATAGGATGAGTATGGCGCTGAGAGGCCCGTGTGTGGTTCCACTAACAACGGCTCCCATACCCACAACGCTGTACGCGCCAGGTAAAGCCGTCGCTTCAGGAAAGAGGTGGTGAACCACGCTCCCGAAAAACCCCCCTGCCATGGCTCCCATAAAAAGTGAAGGCGCAAAAATACCCCCTGAACCGCCTGAACCGATGGTTATGGATGTGGCCAAGATCTTGAATCCGACTAAGAGGAGTAGGACCCACCAGGCAAGTGTCTGCATGAGGGCCATATCAATGGCCGCGTAACCCACACCCAAGATATGGGGAAATCGAAGACCCATAAAGCCGAGGATTAATCCACCCAGGAAGGGCTTAAGATATCCAGGAAACTTCAAGTGATCAAAGAAGTCCTCTGCTCGATAAAGCACAGCAGTAAAAGTCACGGCAACCAGGGCACAGAAAAAACCCAGGATAACATATAGGGGGAGTTCCCATGCACTGACTAGCTGATAGGCTGGGACAAGAAATGCAGGAGAATCTCCCAGAAAGTGGCGTGAAACGGCTGTGGCCACAACGGAGGAAATAACGATGGGACTGAATGTGGCAAGCCCAAAATCGCCCAGAATGATCTCAAGGGCAAACATGGAACCCGCTACAGGGGCATTGAAGGTAGCAGCAATACCGGCCGCAGCGCCACATCCTACCAGAGTTCTGATCCGATCCTCTGAAATCCTAAGCACTTGCCCCATACTGGATCCGATGGCGGATCCTATCTGAACAATAGGTCCTTCCCTCCCAACGGATCCGCCTGTCCCTATGGAGATAGCAGAGGCGAGGGACTTAACCATGACAATTCTTTTTCTGATGATGCCGCTTCTCAGGGCAACCGCCTCCATGACCTCTGGTACGCCATGTCCTTTCGCCTCCCTAGCCAGAAAATAGACGAGGGGCCCCACAACCAGGCCCCCGAAGGCAGGAATCCAAATCCTTAGGTACCATGGGGTAAGGGGTGCCAGCGCAAGGAGGTTCTCTCCAGACCCATAGGCAATTGCCTGAATAAATCCAATGAGATATCGAAACCCAATAGCGCCAAAACCACCAGCCAACCCCACAAGAGTGGCGAGGATGGCCATAACGGTATGCTCATTGGTTTTTAGCTGATTGAAAATTGATCTTTTCTGAGAAGATTGATGGTTCACTTATTTTTGGGGGGGATACTCTCGAAATGGTACAACATGCATGAGGCCCAGTTCTGACATAACAAAGCAACCCTACTTCAATGCCTTGAGCTTCTTCTTGGCAATCTGGGCCTCGCTGGAATCGGGGTACTTATTGATGATTTTTTTCAACAGGAGCTTCGTACTTGTCTTGTCCTTGATCTCCAAGAAAGCGATCGCCTGCCGGAGCATGGCACTGGGCACTTTGTTGCCCTTTGGGTATTTCTTTATCACTTCTTGGTAGGCCAAAATAGCTTTTTCGTACTGTTTAATGCCCATGTAACACTCCCCGATCCAGAACTGCGCGTTGTCAGCACGATCCGAATTCGGGTATTTCTTTATGAGGGCCTCAAAACCCTTCATGGCATCTTCGTATTTCCCTTCTTTGAAGGAGGCCATGGAGGTATCATACAAATTTAGTTCTTCCGCGCGAGGCTCCTCAATGATAACCCGACGTTTGGGAACGGTTCCTTCCTGCCCTGATGGAACCCTAACCTGCTCCCGATCTTCTTTTGGAACCGGCGTTTTGAGTCCAAGGTGTTCTTGTTGTCTCGTCACCAACACCTCCAACTCTGACACCTTCTGGGACAGGGCGGCCATGCCTGCCACCATGGTGTCCTCTTTGCCTAAATCCTTTTCGACGCTACGCTTGATAAGCTGCTCATTGTCTTCTACGCGTCCGGATAGTCCACCTATCTCCGTTTTCAGTTGATCCATTTCTGCCCCGACCTCCGCCTGCCTGGAATGCACGGAGCCTAAGCGTGAGTCAAGGTCGCTGCCCAATAATTCCTCCAGTTTTGTGACACGCTTGTTCAGGGCAATCATTTGGTCATTAAGATAGGTCAACTCCTGATCGTAAACGCAGGAATTAAAGGAAACAATAGGAAGAATTATAAACAATACAAGGCGACAGAGGCCTTTTGTGCTTTTAAACAAAATGGTCTTCATGGTTGTCTTGCCGCTCTGTTTTACAGGAATAGTAAATAATCCGGGCCCAAAGGACCCGACTTTCATTACACCCCGCAGGGGTGTGAAGTGAGGGCATGCCCTTTTTCGAGAGGCCATATCTCAAAAAAAATTCCACAGGGCATCGCCGTGACCCAATATTTGGGGTTTGCGCCCCTGAGCTTCTGGGAGTCTGCAACTCACTCGTTAAACCTCAAATATTGGGGCACTTCCCGCTGACAATATAGATATGGCCTTGAGAAAAGGGGCGTGGCCTCACACAGGCACAACCGAGTTCCTTTACCGAACGGTAGAGTGAATAATCACTTCACCAGCACAGCTGGTGGGTTTTAAAAATAAAGAAAGGAGCCGACCCGTATTGAGGCCGGCTCTCCAGTAATACCTACAGTTCTGTCTTGCCGTGGGGGCAAGAAACGTCAGCACTCCCCCAGCGCAAAACCTGTTAGTGAGGCCTAATGTGAATAAGTAGCCTGCCACCGGTAGGATCGGAAGGCCTCCTTCTCCAAAACCCGTACCGCTTTATTTGCCTGAAGCTATCTTATGAGCTTGAATTCACCCCGCCTGTTTTTAGACCAGGCTGTCTCATTGTGTCTGGGATCGGCTGGCCTCTCCTCTCCATAGCTTATGGTGGTCATCCTGCTCCCAGAAATGCCTAATGCATTGAGGAACTTCCACGCGGCGTTGGCTCTGCGCTCGCCCAGGGCCAGATTGTATTCATTGGTGCCCCTCTCATCACAGTGCCCTTCGATCCTTACAGAGAATTTCGCGTTATTGCGCAGCCACTCCGCCTTTTTCACCAGAATAGCCCGCGCCTCAGGCTTCAACTCCGATTTGTCAAAATCAAAGTTAATGTTTTCCGCCTCAAATGCCCGAATCTGTCCACGAAGCCCTTCAGCTGCTGCCAGCGCAGCCAGCCTCGCCTGGCGCTCGGCTTCCGCCCGCTTATAGGCCTCTGTATCACCCGGAGGCGGTGCAACCACCACAGGGGGCTTCTTTTCAGGGGCTCCCGTCATGACCTGTTTCTTGGCACATGATGTCATCAAGAAAAGCGCTGAGCAGGCAAAGACCAAAGCGACCAAAACGATCATCATCTTTCTCATCATCATCCCTACCTCCTGATTTTATAGGTTTTTTCAGCTAAAAAACTCAAGATCTCATCTCCAAAAATTTTGACCGCTAACCTTATCATCTTCTCATTACGATTTCAAGGATTTCGATAGTTTTTCACAATTTTTTATCTTGGCCCTAAACCTGACAACTCACGAATATGTGGAATGAGATATCTCTAGGTTGAGAGGCCACGCCATCCGCTTTCTCCAATATACCATAATTAGATAAAAACGCCCTCCCATTGTGAAGCGTCATCCTAAAACGGTGACCACGATGGCGAAGTCTGCTCGCCCCTCAGGAAGGTGATTCTTCTCTGATTTCTACCGTTGGCATTCATGATATACAAATGGTATCCGCCGTCCCTGTTCGAGCTAAAAACAATGTATCTTCCATCAGGGGACCAACAGGGGTCCTCATTATTTCCCTGATCCTCGGTCAACTTTTTCGAATTCCGCCCATCTGAATCCATGGTGTAGATATCAAAACGCCCGCTTTTCATGGCTGAAAATACGATTCGATCCAACTTGGACCATGAAGGAGATGTATTATAGTTTCCCTCAAAGGTCAATCTCTCCTCCCTCCCCTCGCGCAGATCTCGGACGTAGATCTGCGGAGACCCTGACCTGTCGGACACAAAGGCAATTTTGCCCCCGTCTGGTGAGAAGGTGGGCGACACATCAATGCCCCAATGGCTGGTAAGCTTATCGATGATGTTTCCGCTCAGGTCAATACTGTATATATCAGGATTCCCTTTATGGCTAAGGGTGAGTGCCACCTTCTCACCATCTGGTGCCCAGGCTGCGCCAATATTTAAGCCATTTCTCCCTGATATTCTCTTGAAGTTTCCTGCGTTGAAATCCGTCATATAAAGCATCGGCCCTCCATCTTTATAAGAGTTAAAAAGGATTTTGTCTCCCAATGGTGACCAGCTGGGGAGAAGGGCAATGCTTTTGTCTGAGGTCACTTGTCTCGCATTATAGCCGTCATAATCCGAGACATAGAGCTCTTTATGTCCCGTGGCCGTACCCACGAAGGCGAGGTTGGAAAGGAACATCCCCTTGTGCCCGGTCAATGTATAGATGATCTCATTCCCTATCCTGTGCATCAGGGTCCTATACTCTGCGGCCTTCCCTAAGGCTCTGCGCCCCAAGATCTGCCGGCCCCAGAAAACGTCATAGAGCCTGACCTCCACTTCAAGACTGCGGCCAATAGTCGAATACCCTCCCTTCAGGAGAAGGTCCGCACCTATGACCGACCAGTTCTTGAAACGGATTTTCTCGCGGGCCATGGGGTCCTCATCATCGGCCAAAAAAGCCTCTTTATCCATGGGAGTGAAGTAACCGGTCAGATCAAGGTCGTTTGACAAAACTTCCGTCAGGGCTGTGGCCAATTCCGGATATTGCTTATTGGTGGATAAATTCTTGAAATCGGGGATAGCGATCTTGATTTTCTGGATCGAAGGGGCATTAATATCCACATAAATCCGGCTCAACGCCTGGGATGGCAAGAACAGGGAGATCAGCAAAGGCCCTAGCCAGAATGCTAGACTAAGAGCCTTGCAGGTCTTGGAGATTGAACCTGATCTCAATTTCATCATAGCTTTTCCTATACCCTTCTGGGAACGGGGGCAATGGATCGGACCGTTTGACCGCCCTTAAGACAGACTCATCAAAGATGGGATCAGAGGAACCCTTTTTCATTTCGGTCTTTAAGATGGTTCCATCTCTCTTAACCATGACCACAACGACGGCTTCCAAGTCTTCTCTGCTCTGAAGGGCAACGGGGTAGGACCAATTGCCCTTGATTTTTTCCTCCACTTCCATTTGGTACATCTGAATGGGGATCCCTCCAACCGGGCTGCCTTCTTGCAGACCCGGACCGATTGGCGTACTCACCTCGCTTTCCAATTTGGAAATGGCCCTGTCAACATGGGTTTTTTCCTCTGATTTGACCTTTTTCTCTATTTTAGAGACGGCCCGATCAATAAATTCAGAAGAAGAGACTTTTGGTTTTTTTATTGTTGGAGTCTTTGTTTTTACGGTTCTCTTGGCGATTACGACGGGTTTCTTTTTCTTTTTTTGTACCGTGATTCGTTTGGCCTGCGAACCCTTTTTGGCCACCCTCGTGCCTTTTTTGCCCGTCCTGGTTCTGCTTCCCTTAATTTTCACGTCTGCTCTGGCGGGCATTTCCACCAGATTGACCGAATATACCACGCCTTCAAATCGCCTGGTGGGCATCGCCTCTGGAACGAAAAAGACAACAGAGAAGATGGCCAGATGAAGAACCACAGACACAGCCACCATGGGACTCCATTTTATTTCCATCAAACGATTCGAACTCTGTTTTGTATCTGTGCTCGTCATAACTTCGCTGCCCAAGGATCAGCACATCCGTGTAAAATCCCTGAAGCAGAAGGGCTTGGGTCTGTTTACTCAATAGGCTCCGTGATCATACCCAGCTTGTCTATCCCTGCCCGCTTTAGCCCTGCAATGACTTTGATGACAAATCCATAGGGAACTTCCCTATCTGCCCGAAGGAGGAGCTCTTTGTTCCTCCGATACTTGAAGATGGTTTTCATCTTGTTTTCAAGGTTTTTCAGCCCGATCTGCCGATCTTCCAAAAAAATTTCCCTCTTTTTGTTTATGGTCAAGATCAGAGGGTCTTCACGGGTTTTTATGCTCTTCGCTGTGGTCTGGGGGAGATTGACCTCCACCCCTTGCATCATCATGGGAGCAGTTACCATGAAGATGATCAACAATACGAGCATCACATCCACAAGCGGAGTGACATTAATATCCGACATGAACCTTTTTCCATTCCCCAGACTGACCATAATAAGGTACTTGCCCTCTACTTATGCCCGAGAACCGCCCAATCTTATGGGTTTACTTAAAATCTCAGTCCACGTGCCATGATGCTGAGAAAGAGAGTCTCCTGCCACAGGGGCCAAACCCGCCATGAGTTGTAGGGTTATTCCTCCTTTGAAACCATCTGTCTCCTCAAGAAATGCCTGCCAACTAGGCTTAAGAAATCTGAAGCGAATGTATCCATTTCAGCTCTCAGCCCATTGACCTTCTGGTTGAAATAGTTAAATGCCACCACAGCAGGAATAGCCGCCCCCAAACCGGCCGCTGTTGCGATAAGTGCTTCGGAGATTCCCGGGGCAACAACGGCCAGATTGGCTGAACCCTTCATCCCTATCTCTCTGAAAGATTCCATAATCCCCCAAACAGTGCCAAAAAGACCGATAAAGGGCGTCGTATTCCCTGTAGTGGCCAGAAAGGAGAGCCCCCTCTCCAGTCTGTTGCTCTGATCAATGGCCGTCCTCTTCAGGGTCCTCTCCACGTTATCAAACACGGGTTGCAGGTCCAGGTCTCTATCTTTTGATTCGGGATGTGCCTGGATTTTACTGATCTTTTTGAGCTCGGAATACCCGGCCCTAAAAAGATGCGTAACAGGACTGAACAGGAGCTCATCACATTCATCGTAAAGCCTGCCAAATTCCGTACTCTCCCAAAACAGGTCAAGAAAAAACTCGGTCTCATCTTTGGCCCTTCGGAGAAGTCTCCATTTCATAAAAATAATAGTCCATGAGATGATAGAGAAGAGGAAAAGAATCAACAGGACAAACTTGACCATCAAGCCAGCATGGACAACCATCTGCAGGATGTCGCTGCCAAAAGCGCCTTCCAAAGAAAGAACACCAGGAAGAGAAATC
Organism: Deltaproteobacteria bacterium; assembly: GCA_030671095.1. Next base: position 10,925 of record DAOVAK010000023.1, read on the forward strand.
AAAGGGGTAAGGGTCATCATGCTCATCATTATGTCCTCTTGTCAGTGGTGATATTTACTATTTCCATTATATAATTCTTATAACTCCATTGCCAGGCTTGCAAGAACTATTTGTCTTGTTTTTGCCTGAGGGGGTAGATTCCGAGACAGGGTGAAAGGGGAATCAAGACCTGTATGTCTATAACCTCTCCACGGGACAACGCCTCACAACCTTCAGGGATGACGATCAGCGCATCTTTTCTCGCCATTGACTGTAGCCTGCTCCTCTGTTTTGTGGGATGGACCATAATGACATCCTTCCCTCTCTCGATCCGGGCATGAACGAATTGCGTCCAATCTTCATCACCTCTGACAGTCTCTGTTAGACGGGCCGCAACCGAAAGAAATGGGGGATGCCGATAGCCCTCCATTGCCAAAAGACCTGGCAAGGCTAATTGAAGAAAGGCCATTTCGCTGGATGGAGGCCCACCGGGTAAACAGAAAAAAGGCTTTTTTTCCAAAAGACCAAATCCTACAGCTTTCCCTGGCCCCATTCTAACCCGATGATAAACACCCCGCCAGTTGAGACTCTCCAGCACCCTGATGATCAGATCTCGCTCGCTTCCCCATGCACCTCCGCTCGTTATGAATGCGTCCACATGGGGAAGTTGTTCAATGATCGTTGACGCTATCTCTTCTCTGGAATCAGGAGCCAGTTCGGTTCGGAAGGAAAAGCCGAAAAGAGAGAGCCATGAACATATTTCCACCATATTACTCGCATATAGCTTCCCCTCTTTAAGGGGAGCCCCCGGTGCGACGACTTCATCTCCAGTGGCTATGACGGCCACCTGAGGAGATTTATAAACCCTGATCTTTTCCAGCCCTGCCGAAGCCAGCAGGCCTATCAGTGCAGGCGACAACACCTCATCCTTTGACGCGATGGTCTCCCCAGCTCCAATATCCCCCCCTTTTCTAAATATATTTCGACCAGGTTCGGCCGTATTGAAACAGCAAATGTCATCCTCTCTTCTGTGGCAGAATTCTTTTGATAGCACGGCATCTGCGCCCTTCGGGATCGGGGCACCCGTGGTTATTTCTATGGCTTGCCCCTTAGAGATGGCCAGTTTCGACGAACTCCCGGCAGTGACCTGGCCCGTTACTTTCAAATCGATCAAATTTTCTCTACTGGCCTTTTTTAAATCGCTCGATACAACCGCGTACCCATCTCTCAAAGAACTATCCACAGAAGGACAATCCACCCTGGAAACAACATCTTGCGACGAGATTTTTCCTGTCAAACGATCTAAAGCGAGGGACTCCGTCCCAGCCGTGGGCACAGAGGAAACCGTCAGCGCAAGTGCTTCTTTAAAACCTATAAAATTCTTCATGACCGCTCAAATGTGAGAGATGGGTTGATTGGCAGTATATTTTTTCAATCCTTTAAAATAGTTATACAGAAAAAGGTTAATCCTGTAATATCGCATATAAGCCCAGACCCTCAAAAAAATGCGGGAAAACCGAATCTACTGGATATGGAATACTCCTATAGCACAAAAACACCTGATAATCATAGATCTAAGAGATGTCAAACGCCGTGGTTTGACCGGAAAAGACCAAAACAAGGAGGAGCGATAAATACCAAGAGATATGTGAGTGGCAGGGAAAAGGCCAGGAAATTTTTTTATGATGGATGCAATTTGAAATGCTCGGTCAAAAAGTGGGCAAGCCCCTCTATATCATTTAGTGCAAAACGGGGCACTCCCAGGTCCACGTCCGCATTGGTCATCAAGGCAATCAAGTTGCTGTCGTTCAGACAAAGAGGTTCGCTGTGAGCCTCACGCCTGAATATCTCTATTTTTGGTTTATTCTCTCGCTTATACCCTTCCGTCAAAATGATATCCACCCCTGAGAAAAACAAGGCGAGTTCATCGAGTGTGTGATCGTGGTCCACGTCCATGACCATGCCGATCCGTTGCGCCGATGAGATTAGGGTTATCCCTGAGCCCGCCTGCTTATGTCTCCAACTGTCTTTTCCTGGATGGTCGATTTCAAAGCCGTGCATATCATGTTTAATAGTACCCACCTTTAATCCCATCCCTGTGAGCTCTGGGATCAGCTTTTCTAGAAGGGTGGTTTTGCCCGATCCAGATTTACCTACAATGGAGACAATAGCGGGTATTCGCGGTCTCAATGGATTGGTTGTCTTTTCCATCCCTTTCTCTTCCCAATTTCACCGTCTGATTTGGGTACTAAGACTGAAATTCGTAGGTTATGTAGCATTCCTGATCACCAGCAAGGTATTAGATGTAAGGCGCCGAGGAGCGACGACTGAGGCGTATGGAGCAATACGCCGCAAGCCTGCCCCCGCGAAGGCGGGGGGAGGAGCGATCGAAGGCAACGCAGCCCTTCGGCTTTGCTCAGGGCCGTGAGCCTGTCGAACGGCAGATGATGCCTTGATGGTTGATCAGGCTTTCTCTTCCCAATTTCCTCCT
>DAOVAK010000627.1 GCA_030671095.1 Deltaproteobacteria bacterium
GAACATCTGATGATCGCGCTATCCTGATTCATGCGTTCTCCTGGGTTTCCCCCACAGAATTAATTGTCAGTTTGACTTTAACTTTCTGCGCTGTTACATGAGACCTTAATAAAAAAATATAATGCGTATTGGCGGTGTTGCAAAGGGAATAGGGCAAAAAATTGATGATTTCATGAGGTTGTCTTCCACATTTAGGGAAGCGGGCGGAGACCATGAACATCGGTAAATTATTAACAAAATCGGCTGGAACCTTTCCAAACAATCTGGCCATCGTGCACGGTTCCAGGCGGTTTACCTATGCTCAATTTAATTCCCGAGCCAACCGTCTTGCAAACGCGCTGTACAGACTGGGCATCGGGCAGGGCGACAATGTGGCCCTGCTCCAATATAACTACCCTGAGATGTTGGAATCCATGTTCGCCTGTTTCAAGGCTGGTTTTGGCGCGGTGCCCATCAACTGGCGACTCCATCCTAATGAGTTTGCTTTTATAATAGACCATTCTGAAGCGAGGGCCGTTATTCTATCCCCTGAATTTAATGAATCCATCGTTGATATCCGAGGGCGAATAAAAAAGGCTCAACACCTTATTACCCTGTCCGGTGCTGAAGGTGAACGTCTAGATTATGAAACGCTGATATCAACGGAATCTGAAGAATTTATAGATGCCGAAGTTCAAGATGACGATCTTGCATGGCTATTTTACACATCGGGAACAACGGGGATGCCAAAAGGCGCCATGTTGACCCACCGCAACCTGCTCGCCATGACGATGAATTTTTATGCGGATATTCGCCCGGGTTTCGGCCCCGATGACGTGGTGCTTCATGCAGCCCCGCTCTCCCACGGCAGCGGCCTTTACGCCTTACCGAACATAGGGAAAGCAGCAGCAAACATAATCCTGGAGTCTCAATCATTTGACCCTGATCTGATTTTCAAGGCGATTCAAGACTACCGGGTGACCAATATGTTTGCTGCCCCAACCATGATAAAGCTTATGGTGGAGAGTGCTGCGGTGGACAAATATGATCACAGTTCTCTCAGAGCCTTGAATTATGGTGGCGCACCCATGCTGGCAGAAGATCTAAAAGAGGCAATGACGAAATTAGGACCATGTCTTGTACAGTTGTATGGACAGGCTGAATCTCCCATGACCATCACCTATCTCCCGCACAGAGATCATGTCTCGGATGGCACGCCAGGGCAAATGAAACGGCTATCCTCCGCCGGGTTCCCGCGCACGGATGTGGAGGTGAAGATCTTTGACCCAGATGATAAAGAACTTCCACCTGGTGAGACGGGAGAGATCGTGACACGGTCGGGCCTGGTGATGAAGGGGTACTGGCGTAACGCTGAAGCCACAGCAAAGACGCTTAAGAATGGATGGCTACATACAGGAGATGTGGGTTATATGGATGAAAGCGGGTATCTATTCATTATGGATCGGTCAAAGGACATGATTATAAGCGGTGGAGAGAATATCTACCCTCGCGAAATTGAGGAGGTATTGATAAGACATCCAGCCGTCAGGGAGGTGGCTGTCGTTGGTGTTCCTGACCCAAAATGGGGCGAGGCCATTAAGGCTGTTGTCTCACTTGTTGAGGGAAGATCTGCCACGGAGGATGAATTGATAGCTTTCTGTAAGGATCACATCGCCAGCCACAAGAAACCGAAATCCCTGGATTTTGTGGATGAGTTGCCCAAAAATAATTATGGAAAGATCTTGAAGAGGGAATTACGGGCCAAGTATTGGGAGGAGATGGAACGAAAGGTGTAGAGGCTGTCGGAAAACGCCCATCTGCCGTTCGGCAGGCTCACGGCCCTGAGCAAAGTCGAAGGGCTGCGTTACCCTCGTCCCTCGTCACTGCGGCGTACTTCTATGTACGCCTCATTCCTCGGGATTTCGTCCCGCAGCAAAGCCTGCGGGATGGACATTTTCCATCAGCCTCTCAGAAGCCGGTTTTTCGACAGTCTCGTAATCACTGGTTACAAAAAACAAAACTTCATTCGTTTATTAGGGACAGTAATGTGTTTCAAGGAGGATCAGTATGGGATATGAAAACATCATTGTGGAACACAAAGATCGTGTGGGCGTTATCATTTTGAATCGTCCAGAGCAGTACAATACGTTTAACACGACTCTGGCGGGAGAATTGAAAAATGCCCTTATTGAGCTGGAAAATGCTAGAGACATCAGGGTGGTTGTCATTAAGGGTTCTGGAAAGGCCTTTTGTACAGGCATAGATATATCTGAGTTTGCCGGCAAAACGCTCCAAGAATATCGTGAATGGGTGGGACTTATGGAGCAACCTTTCCACGTCATTGGCTATATGAAAAAACCGGTCATTGCGTCGGCCCATGGATATGCCGTGGCCAATGGCGTCGGTCTTATAGCCGCTTGTGATCTGGCCATTGTGGCGGAAGGCACCAAATTGGGCGCCACAGCCATTAATGTGGGTCTTTTCTGCATGGGGCCGGCGGTTCCCATGTCAAGATCTCTGAGCAGAAAGCGAGTCCTCGAAATGATTCTAACAGGCGACATGTAC